>JBCDHA010000549.1:0-2975 GCA_038750705.1 Bacteroidota bacterium | reverse complement strand
TCATCAGTAAGCGCCTGAACTTTATCTTCTGCTCTTTTAATATCGTCTTCAGAAGCGCCGTCTTTTTGCAGCTGTTTTAGCCCATCATTTGTCTCCTTACGTGCATTACGTATGCTGATTTTACTCAGTTCGCCTTCATGTTTTACCTGTTTCACAAGTTCTTGGCGTCTTTCTTCGGTAAGCATTGGAATGTTCACAATAACTTGTTCACCGTCATTTTGAGGGTTAAGGCCAAGGTCGCTATTGATAATTGCTTTTTCAATTTCCTGAATAAGCGCTTTTTCCCAAGGCTTGATCATTAACGTACGAGCGTCTGGTGTAGTAACCGATGCCGTTTGATTTAAAGGGGTAGGGCTGCCATAGTAGTCTACCATTATGCTATCAAGCATATTTGGAGATGCTTTACCAGCTCTTATTTTTAGTAGTTCTGTTCCTAAATGCTTTAACGCCTTATCCATCATTTCTCTGGCGTCATCAAGGTACATTTGGATTTCTTCCATAATCAATAGCGTTGGTTATTTTATTAGTGTTCCTGCCATTTCCCCTTCCATAATGCTGGCAAGGTTCCCCGGTTTATTCATATCAAATACTATTATGGGTAGTTTGTTTTCCTGACAAAGCGTGAATGCAGTCATGTCCATAATATTTAAATTTTTTTCGTAAGCTTCCTGAAAGGATAGTTCATTGTACCTTGTAGCTGTAGAATCCTTTTCAGGATCTGCTGTGTATACTCCGTCTACACGCGTTCCTTTAAGAACAACATCTGCCTGTATCTCAATAGCCCTTAGACTGGCTGTAGAATCGGTAGTAAAATAGGGGTTTCCTATTCCGGCTCCGAAAATCACAATTCTGCCTTTTTCCAGATGCCGTATGGCTCTACGCCTTATAAAAGGCTCACAAACCTGCTCCATCTTTATACCTGACATTAACCTGGTGTAGAGACCGGCACTTTCCAGCGCACTTTGTAGGGCCATTCCGTTGATGACGGTTGCGAGCATACCCATATAGTCTCCCTGGACGCGCTCAATGCCAGAGCCTTCTGCCTGAACTCCTCTAAAGATATTTCCACCGCCAATTACGATCGCAATTTCAACGCCCATGTCTTTAACGGCCCTTATTTCTTCGGTATACTGCTTTAAGCGATTGGGGTCAATCCCATACTGACTGCCGCCCATTAATGCCTCGCCACTCAACTTTAAAAGAATCCTTTTGTATTTCATAGAGAAGCCAGCTTATTAGTTTATTAAAATTTCACAAATATAGTCGGCTCTTTGGAATTAGAGCAGTCGTGGTTGTCAAAATTGAATAAGCACTTGATTTTTCTCTACACTGTCTCCTTGTGAGGCCTTTATTAACTTTATTACGCCATCGCTTGGAGACTTGATAACGTTTTCCATTTTCATAGCTTCAAGTATCAGAAGTGGATCACCTTTTTTTACCTCCTGGCCTTCTGATACAGACATTGAAAGAATGAGTCCTGGCATGGGAGCTTTTACATTATTGATCTGAGAAGCCGCCAGTTTGTCCATACCAAGCTCTTTTAATAAAAGGTCGAGCTTATCCTTTACCGTTACGGATATAGACCGGCCGTTTATTTTAATATTAGCGGTCTTAGTCTTTTCATCCCAGTTTTCTACTTCCACATTATAAGAAACATCGCCCCTTATGATATGATAGCTGTTCTCACTTAATCGGGCAATGTCCCATTCAAAAGGCTTGCCATTAAGTATAACACCTTTTCGATCAATTTTAATTTCGTAATCCTGATCATCTATCTTAGCTATGTACATACATCAAATATAACGGGTTTGTCCGTATGACATCGCAAAGTCATAAAGACTTTACCATCTTCTCTGCCTGTTTGGAAAATTAAAACCATAAAGAATTACTACTGGTAATCTTTGACTAACACATTAATATAGAGATAAAACCCGCAAAAAAAGACCCAACCTTAACGTGGCTTCTCCTCTGGCGAAAATAGCGGTATTGCTTTACACGCCGGTAGGGGCTACTTTTGAAAAAAACAGCGTATCTGATGAAATTTTCCAATCCTCTGTCATCTCTACTACCTGTAAAAGGGATGATTCGGATGACAAGGATCTGGAACCTCTTAATCATTGTATTTACTCAGTACTTGACAGCCATATTTTTAGTTAAATCCGGTGAAGATGTATTCGCCTTCCTTGCGAGTTCAAAACTGTTTTTGCTTTCGTTATCATCAGCGCTTATTGCCGCCGCAGGATACATTATCAACGACTATTACGATGTAAAAATTGATCTCATAAATAAACCTGATAGAGTAGTAGTAGGAAGGGCGGTAAAACGCAGGGTAGCTATGATGTGGCACACAGCGTTAAATATAACCGGTGTTTTAATAGGGGCTTACCTATCCTTAAAGATTGGCTTTTTTAACTTGCTCTCTGCCGCTCTGCTGTGGCTCTATTCGAATCAATTGAAGCGAATGCCCTTAATAGGTAATCTTTCAGTTGCACTACTTACCGGTTGGGCGGTGTATGTGGTGGCAGTACTTTTTGATAGCCACAACATTATGGTCCTGGCCTTTGCAGGGTTTGCTTTTGCTTTTACACTAATAAGGGAAGTTATCAAAGACATCGAAGATGTTAAAGGAGATGCAACCTTTGGCTGCCGCACATTGCCCGTGGTTTACGGAATAAGACCGACTAAGACTATGGTATACCTGTTCAGTCTGTCGTTTTTATTGGGGATGTGTTCTTTAGCCTATCGTTTTGCCGGTAACGAACTCACCGTCTTTTGCTTAGGGCTTGTGGTTCCCTTGGGTGTGATCTCGTATTTGCTTTATAAGGCCGATACCGTAGCTCATTACAATAAACTGAGTACGTATTGCAAGGTGATCATGTTTGTGGGGATAATAAGTATGGTTTTCTTTTGAAAAAATAACTCTCTATGTCAATATATCATCCTTACCACCTATAATGGAACAAGCAAAAGTTAAT
>JBCDHA010000548.1:0-2983 GCA_038750705.1 Bacteroidota bacterium | reverse complement strand
TCGCTGATGTCTCGTATAATGGCGCAGTTCAGATGAAGTCCGTTATAAAAAAGATAGTTAACAGAGATTTCCGCCGGAAACTTAGTGCCGTCTTTTCGAATTGCAATCCACTCCATTCGAAAGTTCTTTCTTTCCTTAACGTCGTCAAAATGGTTTTTCCACCACTCTTTATCAATATAACCATCCAGGTCGAAGATGGTAAGCTTCGGCAGTTCATCAATATCATACAGTAATTGGTGCGCTGCAGAATCACTGCAGTGCAGCATACTACCATCTTCCCGCCATATAAATACTATGTCGTTAGAATGGTTGATTACCTCTTTAAATAACTTGAGCGATTCTGCGTTGCTTTGCTGCTCTGTAATATCCTGGTAAACCCCGATGAGCTTTTGCACCTTGTCTTTAACTATCACGGGTTGACCCGTACAGCGAAGCCACTTCTTTTTTCCTTTAGCGTCCTTTATCGACATCACTTCGTCGTATACTTCGGCTTTGCGAAGTCCTCCCGCCACCAGCTCTTGTAATTTGATCGGGTCGTCAAAAAACTTAATGATGTTCTGTGGCCGTATTTCTTCTTTATCGGTTACCGAGAAAATCTTGAAGGTTTCTTCGGTTACAATTAAAGACCGGTCCTGTAAATTCAGTTTCCAGCCCCCGGCATGTACCATTTTTTCCGCAGCCGTTAGTACATTTCTGTAGAAACTGGACTCTGTTATCTCAAAGAAAATAGCACATATCAACTTTTTTCCATTATTTGAGAAAAACTGTGCAAACACTTCTACCTCATACAGTTCCCCACTCTTTTTTTGGTGATAAGTTTTGAAATTGCTGGAACCCTGTGTAGAAACTTCTTGCCAGTGATCTCGCCACTCTTCTGGTTGCAAGCGGGGATTAATATCGTAAATAGTAAGCGATATGAGCTCTTTTTGGCCATAACCCAGCCCTTTGCAAAAGGCTTTATTGGCATATTCTATGTTTCCTTTTTCAGTCATCCACATGACTTCGTACGGTAAGTTATCCACCAGCCAGTTCTTGGTGTGAACTATCATCTGATCATCGCGCATCTATACAGTGTTTTGAATGGAACTACAATACTAAATATTTCTCAAATATGAGAAATTACTAAATAATTAGAAAGTACTAAGGGTTGAATTTAGTTATAAATATATGATAATCAGTCATTTAATATTTGGTACGGAAATAGTAATTCAGAAATGAAAAATTATAAAAATGAAACGTGACAAATTTCTCAGGCAGTTTTCACCGGTTTGGCTAGTCTCAGCAGTTTTACCGGTGTTGCGCAACTCTTTGCCGCGATAAGTGATAAAAAGAGGAGAAATACCAATCAACTACAAAAAGATAAAAGGAGTGAACATGAAAACGATTCTTCACAAAGCGGATACGCGCGGGGTTGCTAATCATGAATGGTTGCAATCTAAACACACGTTCAGTTTTGCCGGTTACTATGATGCAAGCAGAATGAACTTTGGTATGCTCCGGGTGCTGAATGACGATATGGTATCTGAAGCCCAAGGTTTTGGAACGCACCCCCATCAGGATATGGAAATCATTTCTATTCCCCTGGAAGGAGACCTTGAACATAAGGACAGTATGGGTACGTCTGCTATCATAAAACAAGGTGACATACAGGTGATGAGTGCAGGTACAGGTATCATGCATAGCGAATACAACGCCAACAAAGATAAACCTGTGAAATTCCTGCAGATTTGGGTGTTTCCCGACAAGAAAGGAGTAAAACCCAGGTACGATCAGATTACCATGAAGCTGGAAGACAGAAAAAATAGGCTGCAGCAGGTACTATCGCCGAATGCTGATGATGATGGGGTTTGGATTCACCAAAATGCCTGGTTCAATATGACTGCACTAGACAAGGGTCAAACCGTTTCATACGGACTACATGATCCAAAAAATAACGGTGTATATGCTTTTGTACTAAATGGAAATGCTACTATCAATAGTCAGGCGCTGGAAACCAGAGATGGTTTTGGTGTATGGGACATTAATTCCCTTGATATCACGGCCGATAGCAACACGGAAATCCTTCTTATGGAAGTACCCATGGCTTAGAAATCAAAAAATTATGCTGGAATAATTTGTATAGTACGAGGTTTCACAGAGTTTTAACCGGCAGAATTTAAATTTTAAAATGCAACACCAAGTCCTGATTAACATCTGTGCCATTTTTGGAGTGGCAACACTGGTCATTATTATCTGTAAAATGTTGAAGATCAGGTACATTATTGGTTATCTGATCACAGGAGTGTTTTTAAGCCCGCACACGTCCGGTCTTTTCTCCAAAATGGAAGAGGTAGAGGTTTATTCCGAAATAGGAATTATTCTTTTGCTGTTTACGGTAGGGCTTGAGTTCTCTTTTACCAACTTAAAGCGAATTAAGAACTACGTACTGGTAGGTGGGGCAGCGCAGGTATTTCTTACCATTTTTCTTACGGCGGCCTTAATATGGTTGCTTGTAAGGCCATCGATAGAAGAGAGTGTGTTCTGGGGGTTTTTATATGCCCTGAGCAGTACGGCTATCGTAGTCAAAGTCCTTCAGGACCGAAATAAGATCAACACACCACACGGCAAATTCATTCTGGCAGTGCTTCTTTTTCAGGATATTATGATCGTGCCTTTGATGTTGTTTACGCCCATATTAGCCGGTGTTGGTGATAGTCCCGGTACCGCCTTGCTGTGGTTGATTGGAAAAATGATCCTAATGGGAGGCATTGCTTTTTTATTGGCCAAGTATGTTATTCCCTTCTTTTTGAAAACGGTTATGAAAGTGCAAAGCCAAGAGGTATTCTTAATAGCGACAGTGTTTATCGTAACCGGCATTGCCCTGCTCACCGAAAAGCTGGGTCTTTCTCTGGCCTTGGGAGCTTTCATTGCCGGGCTAATCATAGCTGAAACCGACTACAATCGTATGGCTATCTCCTGTTTCTTGCCATTCAGATACGTTTTC
>JBCDHA010000547.1:0-2985 GCA_038750705.1 Bacteroidota bacterium | reverse complement strand
GTTCTTCCGATGGGAATACGCTCGCCATTGTTGAGCTCAGCCATGTATTTACTCCCGGACTTTGCGATAATTTTATTTACCTTGGACATCCTTACTAAATAGGATTTATGAATACGCTCAAACGAATGGGACAACAGTTGTTCCAGCTTCTCGAGTGATTTATCGTGGAGTGCTTTTGTTCCATTTGCCAGAAAGAGTTCAGTGTAAGCGCCCGCTCCTTTAATATAAAGCACATCCTCAATCGGGATGAGCTGTATGCTCTGCCTTTTTTTGGCCGCCAGAAATTTCGTTTCATTCGATGCTGTCTTTTCATTTCTAATCAAGCGATTTAAAGCTTGCTCTAACCGATCCCTATTAAAGGGTTTAGGCACAAAATCCAGCACTCCATACTCAAAAGCTGTAATTGCCTGGTCTTTGTAGGCCGAAATAATGATCGTGTGAAACGGCCCGGAAACTGCTGTAGTAAGCAAGTCAAAACCATTAGCTCCATTCAGGTTCAGATCCAGGAGAACGAGATCCAGCGGGTTATTTTCAACGAACCTTAAAGCTTCATGGAGTGTGTTAATATGGGTAAGTGATTGGAGGGCATCGCCAATAATATCGCGCGTCATGCGTTCAATCCGCTTGGCAATTCTTGCTTCATCTTCCACAATTAAAATGTTCATCCTCTCCAGGAATATATTTTAATAACGTTTTTCCAGCCGTGATCCGTTGGTTCTGAGATAAACGACCAATTCGACTGATAGCTTTCGGCAAGTCGAGCTTTGATGTATTTCAGGCCCGTACCATCTTTCTCTTTCAGTGTTGCTTCCTTAACATGCGCAGCAAAAGTTAAAAACGTATAGGAGGCGTAATCACCTTTTGCTTCGAAGGCAAGCTTGAAACGGATGCTGTTATCTTCAAGCGGTAAGCTGTGGGTAATGCCATTTTCCAATAGCGTGTGAAGAATGCCCGGCGGTATTTTTTGCTCCGGATCGATGCCTTCTTCTTCCCAACAGTAGTTGATTTCCTTTCTGAACGCCATGATTTCGAGGTGTGTCTGGCAAAGCACTATTTCCTGGGCGATAGGAATCAATTTCTGATTCTCCATCTGATTAAATAGATCAAATTCTTTGGCCAAAGCTTCGATAAATAATACACCCTTCTTCGGGGCTTCTTCCACCCAGTCAATCAAAGAGGTGAGGGTGTTCATGAGAAAATGAGGCTGAATATTCTTTTTTAGCAACTCAAAACGTAGTCGCGTGGATTGTACCAGTGAATTCTCGTACGCAAGCCTTTGTTCTTTGATTCTCAAGGAAAGTAAATATAACATGCTTAAAAGAATAAGCCCGAGTCCTGAGTACAGACTAATGACAAAATTAGTGGCCAGCAATATCACTATTGGTAAAAGTAAAGTCACCAAAACAAGGCGTGCGCCTCTTATATCTTTATAAGCCCCGTACACAACAATACCAACCGAGAAAACCCACATGCTTATGACCATGCTAACCGCTTTAAAATCAAAGGCGTGCTGTTTCATGAAAAAAAAGACGGTTAGAATTACAGGATATAAAATGAATGACAATTTTTGCTTGGGAAACGGAAACTGCATGGCAAAGTAAAGCGGAATCAAAAATGAAATACCTAACAGAAATGCGCTGAGGATTTGTAGTCTTACAACATGCAGACTATAGTGCATTGGTAAATAATTTTTACTGAATACTGTTAACACCAGGGCAAAAACAAGAAAGCAGCAAATACTAAAAATAAGTGTGGAATACGCTTTCTTGTTGCTTAAGAATAGAAAAAGAAAGTAGAGTGAAGTGATCAGAAAAGCACCTGCAAAAAGATGCATGTAGGTATTCTCAATAAGGCTGTCAATTAATAAATCATCATAATAGCCTATATCTAAACTCCATATTCCAGTATGATCAGGAAAAAACAGAAGGCTTGATCGTATGGCCAAAAGATGCTCCCCTTTTTCAGATAAATGCGCAGGTATGGCAAAGTTGGTCCATAGTTTACCCTCAGGACCGAGTATTGCTTCTTGCCCGGGGTTCCCATTTTTTCCAATCAAGATACCATCCCAAAACACTTCATACTCGCCATAAACTTCTAACCGAAGACCATAGAGTTGTAAAGCTTCCGGCGCGGTAAGAATATCAATCTTAGTCCTTGACCAGAAAACCTGACCGTCAGGCACCAGCTTGATTCGTTTTTTCCAGTTCTCATCATTCCAGTTTTTAGTAGCCCATTCTTGCTGATCACCTATTTGGAATACTGTATCGTATGATTTGAAAACAGTTTTTGGGCTTTCGGAACAAGAAGTCATAAATGATAGGAAGCCTATCCAGAAAAAGTGAAATAAAGGTCTCATGTACTTAAATGTAAGCTTACGAAAAGAGTTGGAATTAATCGATTTCAAACTCTTTTAACCCAATAAATGAAAGAGTTATAAAGCTCAATAGAATAAGATTTTTCTCCTTTTGGAGCAGTTCATGCATGCACAGAGCAGTTGGTGAATTATGCGGCGTCTCTCTGTAACTCCCGCATAAATTTGAAGGTATAAGCCTTAAAAAATCCAATCTAAACCATGATCATTTTTTTAGCTAAGCGCATGCAGCATACCAAAAACAGGAGAGGAGTGAGCATTGCAAAACTGCTGCTATTCACGAATGTCATTTTACTGAGTTCAGCCTTCGCTCAGGAAAGTGGTAGTTCCAATGTTTTGCCTTTAGAGGGTGCTTATTTAGGCCAAAAGACGCCCGGCCTAACGCCTGAAGTGTTTGCCCCAGGTATCATTACCACAGAGGATTGGGGAGATGCTGGTCGTTTCTCCCGGGATATGAATGAATTTTATGTTAGCAGATGGCGTACGGTCAATGAAAAAGTAGAAAGAAAATATATCACATATAAAAAAATAGATAGTCGATGGCATGAGATAGCTGTTCCGGATAAAGAACACCAACCTTACTTATCACCTGACGGTAAGACCATTCATTTTGG
>JBCDHA010000546.1:0-2990 GCA_038750705.1 Bacteroidota bacterium | reverse complement strand
GACAGGCAAGATGTAACTCGGTTTATTTTTAATTATTTCAATCGGAAAGCCAAGGGGCGGGTAGCACTACTTGCTACTTACAGCACATTTAAATACCGTGCGGCCACACGAGAACTGGGGAAAGTATTTGGGCTTTCGCCGCAAGAAATAGATAAGATAGCTGGTGGAGGTGCACCTTCGGATCAGCTTTCTGCCATGGTTATTCAGTACAGCAATCTGATTTCTGGATTTCCAAGTCATTTGAGTATTCATGCCGGGGGTGTATTGATCTCAGAAAAGTCAATTCACTACTTTACTGCTACCAGCTTACCACCCAAGGGATTTCCCACTACCCATTTTGATATGCATGAAGCAGAGGATGTGGGTTTGTACAAATTTGATATTCTCGGTCAACGTGGATTGGGAAAGATCAAGGATTGTCTGGCTTTGATTGAGAAAAATAGACCTGATGATCCTTCTATAGACATTCATGACTTCAAAAGCTTAAAAAAGGATGAGCGTATTAAAGAGTTATTAAGAGAGGCAAAGGCGATAGGCTGTTTTTATGTGGAATCACCTGCTATGCGCATGCTGTTGAAAAAGCTTCGCGCAGACGAATACCTGGGGCTGGTGGCGGCTAGTTCGATCATACGCCCAGGCGTAGCGAAATCCGGAATGATGCGAGAGTATATTCTTCGGTTTCGCCAGCCCGAACGTATAAAAGACGCACATCCTGTGTTGCTCGACATCATGCCTGAAACCTTTGGGGTAATGGTCTACCAGGAAGATGTGATCAAGGTGGCGCACTATTTTGCAGGGCTTGATTTAGGAGAAGCTGATGTGCTGCGTAGAGGGATGTCTGGCAAATATCGTTCGCGTGAAGAATTTCAACGGGTAGAAGAAAAGTATTTTCAAAATTGTAAACGACTTGGCCATAGTGATGCCGTGGCTGCTGATGTCTGGCGGCAGATTGAAAGCTTTGCCGGCTATGCTTTTGCCAAAGGGCATTCAGCGTCTTATGCTGTAGAGAGCTATCAGAGCTTATTTCTTAAAGCCTATTATCCATTGGAATACATGGTGGCCGTACTTAATAATGGGGGTGGATTTTATCGTAAAGAGCTTTATATACATGAGGCTAGAATGCATGGTGGAATAATAAAAGCCCCTTGCGTCAATAAAAGTGAAGCGCTAAGCGTAATACAGGAGGATGTCATTTTTTTAGGTCTCGGGCTTATCAAAGATTTAGAGGCTAACGTGATTCAAGAAATACTTTATGCGCGTGGCCTGGGAGCGTTTAAAGGTCTCACAGAATTTGTAAATCGTGTTACCATCTCTTTAGAGCAACTACTCCTGCTGATTCGTATTGGTGCATTCAGATTTACACAGAAGAATAAAAAAACCTTATTATGGGAAGCACATTTTTTATTGGGAGCAAATAAAAAGAGTAAACCCATGAGAGGCTTGTTTGATATTGCTACGAAGAAGTTTACATTGCCTCGGCTCGATATTTATCTACATGAAGATGCTTTTGAAGAGATGGAACTACTGGGCTTTCCTCTATCCGACCCTTTTAGTTTACTGGAGAAAGAGTTGCCCTCCAACTTGAGAGTGGATGAACTGGATCAGTTCATAAATAGAGAAGTTGTAATCTGTGGTTATCTCGTAGCTATCAAGAACACGGGTACATCAAAAGGCGATCGCATGCATTTCGGCACATTTGTAGATAGGGACGGCCATTTTATTGACACGGTGCATTTTCCTCCTTCGGCCGCAAAATACCCTTTCAGAGGACGTGGTATTTATGAACTGCATGGCAAAGTAGTTGAGGAGTTTGATTTCCAGTCTATTGAGGTGAACGCCATGTTTAAGTTGGATTTTTGCGATGATCCGCGCTATACGGATAATGTGGAGCAGTTGAAAGTCGTGGGTTAAATAGGTATTATGAAGATCTGTTTCTAAAGAAATTCACATAAACAGAACATAAGATGGCGATTACAAAGAGACCTAAGGTTAATCCATCAACGAGAGTTGTACTTAAATATAGCCCGAATATATTGTCAGATAAGTATTGAGTAAATGAGTGAGGCAGGTTTGTCTCACCAAGTTGACGCTTGATATCCCATTCCCAATCAGTAAGAACGCAATAGCCAAAGCCATACCATATGCCTAGCACCATCCATGAGAATACAGTGGTTCCGGCTACCCATAAGTGAAGCCTTCTAGTCCTTTTCCACGCCCAGGCAAACAGATTTATACCTATAACTACAAGGTGAATAACAAATAGTAAACCATCAAAAAAGGCGAGCATTTAGCACTGGAATTTCAATGGATTGAGAGGTGAATATTTTTTGAAACAAAATAGTATGCATGCATAACATATTTATTATATTTGTCATTCGCACATTTAAAACGATTGCGGAACACTTAAAATAACCTTATTAAAATTAGTGAAAAGAGAAGAAACCATAGATCATAACATAAAAACTGCCTGGCATGCAATTGCACGTATGTACAATCATCAGGCGGCTAAACATGATATGACCATGTCTATTGGTTTTGTTTTGCTAAACATAAGCTCTAAAGAGGGGACACCTGCTACCAAAATCGCGCCTTTAATGGGTCTTGAGTCTCGAAGCTTGACCCGTGTGCTTAAGAACATGGAGGAAAAAGGGTTTATCTACAAGAAACCAGATGAAATTGATAAACGGTCTGTACGGATCTATCTAACGGAAAAAGGTAAAAGCAAAAAAGAAATTTCGAAAGAAACCGTGCTGCGCTTTAATGCTGTGCTGCGCGAGTTTATACCTGAAGATAAGATCCAGGTGTTCTTTGAGGTGATTAATGAAGTGAACGAAATAATAGAAAACAACAATATATACTCAACAAACGAATGAGCAAACGAATTAAAAAGGTAGCTGTACTTGGATCCGGGATTATGGGTTCACGAATTGCGTGTCACTTTGCCAATATAGGTTTAGAGGTGCTGCTGTTAGACATAGCTCCCAAAGAGT
>JBCDHA010000545.1:0-3001 GCA_038750705.1 Bacteroidota bacterium | reverse complement strand
TATTGATGAATCCGCCTCATTTTTAGACACACTTTTGTTAAATGGTGATTGTGGTCAGGAGAAAATCATTGAAGCTTATGATCAAAATAAATGCGTAGGATTTCTAATATACCAGCCGTCGTTGTCAAGGGTTAATCTTCTCGGAGTTTCTCAGATCTATCGTAGGATGGGAATAGCCAGCGGCCTGCTGAGCACACTCATTGAATTTGAGAAGTTAAAACAGGTTACTGTGCTTAATGTACCGGAAGAAGGTACCGCATTAAATGCCTTTTTCACGAATATGGGTTTTAAAAATGAACTCAATCAATACGAAATGCGGCTTGACTTAGTTTGATTGATACGCCCAGCTGCCATGCCACTATTTAGTCAATTAAATAAAATAACGAACGGCCATACAACAAGCCTGGCCGCGGATGAAGAGATTACACACCTGCTTACGGATAGTCGTAAAATTACTGCGCTGAAGGGGAGCGTGTTCTTTGCTATTAACGGCATCCGTAACGATGGGCATAAGTATCTGGAAGAGGTTTATAAAAAAGGGGTTAGAAATTTTGTAGTTGAGAAGCCGGTTAGCCTGCCTGATGCCAATATTTTAAAGGTGAATTCCGCCATAGCCGCTATACAAGCTATAGCTTCCTACCATAGGACGACGTTTGATCTTCCGATTATAGGTATAACAGGAAGTAATGGAAAAACAATAATTAAAGAGTGGCTTTATAAACTGCTTAGCCCGCATCGAAAAGTTGTGAAAAGCCCCAGAAGCTATAACTCGCAGTTGGGCGTGCCACTTTCCGTCTGGAATATAGGTGACCATCATGAACTGGGCATTTTTGAAGCAGGAATTTCGACCGTTGGGGAGATGGAGCGTCTCGAAAAGGTCATAAAACCAACGATAGGAATTTTCAGTAATCTGGGATCAGCTCATGATGAAGGGTTTTCTTCTCGCGAACAAAAAGCGCAGGAAAAGGCAAAGCTTTTTATGGATAGCGAGCGGGTAATATACCGTAAGGAAAATTCCATTTTGGATAATCTGTTTCTGGGAAAGGGTTTTTCATGGGGTTTTCATCAGGAAAGCGATGTTGTGATTAATTCGTTTCAGAATGGTCAGTTGGTACTGAAGTACAACGATAAAACGTTAAGTTTTTCTACTCCTTTTAACGACACAATATCCATGGAAAATGTGATGCACTGCATCACGCTCATGCTTTACCTGGACTTTGCAAATGAAGATATTCAACGGGGTGTAAGGCAGCTTACCGGCCTTGCCATGAGGCTGGAGCTTAAAAAAGCGATTAACGGCAGCTATGTCATTGACGACAGCTATAATAATGACGTGGTAGGATTACGGTCTGCACTGGATTTTTTGCAAAATACCGGTACGGAATCAAAAGCCTTAATACTATCAGATATTTTGCAGTCTGGCCAGGATAAAGCCTTACTCTACAAGCAGGTGGCTGAAATGCTTGAATCTGCTAAATTAAAGCAGGTAATAGGCGTGGGCCCGGATGTTTCAGAGTTTGCCCATCTTTTTTCATGCCAAACACATACCTACAACTCTACAAAGGAACTGCTGGTCAATTTAACAGGCATAAACTTTTCAAATCAAACCATATTGGTAAAAGGTGCGAGAGATTTTCGTTTTGAACAAGTGGTGAAGCTACTTGAAGAGAAGAATCATGGGACAAGGCTCGAAATAAACCTGGATGCGCTCACAGATAATCTCAACTTTTATCGTTCAACCTTAAAGCCAGATACAAAGCTGATGGTTATGGTAAAGGCTTTTGGCTACGGTGCCGGAAGCCACGAGGTGGCTAATCTTCTGGCTTACCATAATGTTGACTACCTGGGTGTAGCCTACACGGATGAAGGAGCTTTTCTCCGCCAAAAGGATATCCGCTTGCCTATAATGGTAATGAACCCGTCACCTGAAAGCTTTGAAAAGTTGGTGAGCCATCGCCTGGAGCCTGAGATATATAGCCTGGAATTACTGCGTAGTTTAATCACCAGTATTGCCGATGAAATTGGGATACATATAAAGTTAGAAACGGGTATGAATCGTCTTGGCCTTACAACGGATGAGCTACCTGAGCTTGTATCCTTGCTAAAGTCAAACCCGAACGTTAAGGTGAAAAGTATTTTTAGTCATCTCGCCGGTTCGGATTCACCTGATCATACTAAATTTTCTGTTCAACAAGTTAAACTTTTCAGCACTAACGCTCATGAAATAAAAGATCAGCTTGGTATTCAACCGTTAATGCATATTTTAAACTCATCAGGCATATTACGATTTCCGGAATATCAATTTGATATGGTGAGGCTGGGCATAGGCCTCTACGGAATTGATACTAACGAGCTTCACCAAGAGGCGCTTACGCCCATAGCTACACTCAAAACCGTTGTATCACAGCTAAAGCATATTTCCAAAGGAGAAACCGTCGGTTACGGACGAAAAGGAGTGGCAGATAGGGATATAACCATTGCCACTATTGCTATTGGCTATGCAGATGGCTTTTCGAGGGCTTTTAGCAATGGCACGGGTAAGGTTTGGGTGAATGGAGCGCATGTTCCTGTAATTGGCAATGTATGTATGGACATGACCATGATAGACGTTACAGGCCTTTCCGTTGTAGAAGGTGATGAGGTGGAAATATTTGGAAATCATCTTCCTATCCAGTCTGTTGCCGAGAACATTAATACTATTCCTTATGAAATTCTCGCTACCATTGGTGCCAGAGTAAAGCGTACTTATTATTCTGAGTGAGAAACTTTGCTTAAATGTTTGTGTTACTTAAGGCATGAAAAAGGGCATGGTCTTTATCTTAATTGCAGTTTTTAGTTGCCATATAAACGCTGATAAAAAAGTTACGCTTGATAATTTCGAATTTAAGACCGGCGATGATACTGAGCTATTCTTTAAAAATGTGCGCCAATCTTATTATGACCTCGAAGAAAATCAGGCCGCAAAATTCAATTTGTTTCGCTTCAGCGACAGGGCCGTTTC
>JBCDHA010000544.1:0-3011 GCA_038750705.1 Bacteroidota bacterium | reverse complement strand
TAGAAATTAAATAGGCCAATGATAACCCTCCCCCGATGAGTATGATTCCGATAGCTATACGCTTAGACCGTTTCACCCAACTATTGATTTCTGATTCAAGCGCAGCTTTATGGGCCTCTGATTCTTTTTTTAACTTATCAATATTCAAATCCAGATCCACAACTACTCACTTTTTTCCAAGGCTTTATTGAGACTTTGCTCAATCGAGTCCTTTATTCCTAAGTGATCCTTGACGAATAAGAATACAAAAAAGACCACCAGATAGAAACTTGATATAATCAAAAAACCAGAGTACAATTCACCTATCCAATCACTTAAGAGAAATGCTAAGCCGATATTTAAAAAAAGAAAGAACAAAAGGCCCAGTGCTGTCAAAATTGTGAATACCACGACCTTAGCCAGAAACTGTGCTATATCTTTCTTTATCTCAATTTTGGCTATTTCTATTTTAGCTTCTAACAGCTTTAATAGGTTATCTATTATGCCATTCAGCTTTAAAAAACTTAATAATCCTTTTTTGTCGGCCATTATTTTAGAAACTGAAATAAAGATAGTAATCTTATTTTACATCGATTTGAGTAAGCTGCTCATTACGTACGAGTTTATCGTGGATAGTAAACTTCTGAGTGCTTAAAAGAAGCTTGTCGCTAACGCTTATTCGATAATAAAAATAAGAAGAGTCGCTATCTATAGGGTCATAGAAGGTTTTTTTGAAAACAAACACTGAGTCAGCGGAAATTTCTCCATACTTAACTGAAGGTAATATTTGTGAAATGCACATTTGATATTTTCCATTCTCCGTATCCTGATCGTCCCAACAAAAGCCCTCCTTTTTAATTAAGTAAAAACGATCATTCAAAAAGAGAACATCATTATTCCTGTAGATGGTCATGATGTTTTCACTGTACCCTTTATTTGAAAGGTTGACATCGCTACCCCAGAGTGATCCGTAACGTTTATCGTGAGCGGCTACGCTAATCACTTTCTTTTCCTTTTTCGTTTGGTTCTCCTCTATTACGTAGGTTAGCTCAGTGATCTTCGTAGCGTTTCTATTGAAATAGATTAGTGTAAAGGGCACAATGAAAAAAGTGAATAAAATGTACCCAATGCCGGCAAGTCGATAGTTCATAGTCAGCCTGCCAAAACCCATAGCCAGCTTGATGGGGATCATCCTCAGATACTTAAACGGAAGAAATACCAGCACACCAATGGTATTAAGGAGTAAATGTGTAACGGCAATGCTAATAGCAGCATTAGACTCCAGCAAAACCGCGATAAATGCAGTTATTGTGGTACCTATGTTAGCGCCCAGTATAAAGGGCATGGCACTTTCCAATGATATTTTGCGAGTAGCCACAAAAGGTACCATTAGAGAGGTAGTAATTGAGCTGGATTGTACCCCTGCGGTAAAGGCCACTCCCCAGAAAAATGACTTAAACGGATTGCTGAAGATATAATTTCTCAGCTTACCTTGAGATTCACCTATTACCAGCTTGTAGATTAAAGAAGACAGCAATTTAACGGAGGCAAAAAGCAAAACAAATGATAAAATGATGCTTACAAAACTGTTGTTAATAACAGAAATAAGAAAAGAGGTTAGTGGTATGGCATCGAATAACTTAAAACCTACATCACCCGAAAAAGAACTGCCGCCTGATGGTAAAACCAAGCTGGTAATGCCTTGAGCAGTAGAAGAAACAAAACCATAGTAATACTCAAGGGGGAAAAGCAACAGCACCACCAGAATATTAAAGAAGTCGTGCACGGTACCGGTAGCTATTGCCTTTCTGAATTCATTTTTTTTTGTTATAAATCCTAAAGAAACGATAGTACTTGTGAGTGTGGTGCCAATGTTGGCCCCCATGATCATGGGCACTGAATCGGCTATGGTGATAGAGCCAGAGGCTACCAACGCAACGATCATAGCTGTACTGGTAGAACTACTCTGGATAATGGCCGTAATTAGAAGCCCCAAAAAAAGGCCGATAAATGGATTTTTTGTTGCAAAGATGAGGGATTCTGCGGCCTTTTCTCCAAGGTACTTGAAAGCTTCACCCATAAGATCTACTGAGAATAGAAACACGGCTACAATGAGCAAAACCTTCAGCGATGTCAGTAGTATCTTTTTTCTCTGTTCCTGCTTACCTTCCAATGGATTGATTTAAACCTGCGAAATTAGTATTTTGAGGACTCTTATCATAAACCCGTTTGTGAAGCTAATATTAAAATTCGCTTCAACTCTAGTCCATATTAAAATAACGTGGTATTTTCGAAACTCTTCAAATAAGAATTGGAGTTAACAGAAAGTTAACATGAAGCGTAAATTTGATTGTAATGCAGTTGACTACATTTACCCCCTCACAGAATTTTCCCCTATAGATGAAATTCGGCTTATATGATGTTTTAACCCTAATAGGATCATTAGGGTTCTTCATCTACGGGATGAAGATCATGAGTGAAGGTATCCAGAAAGTAGCCGGTGCCAGAATGCGGCAGATACTCAGGGTAATGACCTCAAATCGGGTTTATGGTGTTGTAACGGGATTTCTTCTTACAAGTTTAGTTCAGTCTTCATCTGCCACTACGGTAATGGTAGTAAGTTTTGTGAATGCCGGCTTGCTGTCTCTTGTAGAATCCATCGGTGTTATCATGGGTGCGAACATAGGTACGACCATTACTGCCTGGATCATATCGATACTAGGGTTGAAGGTGAAATTAGCCGATATGGCCTTACCAATCATCGCTTTTGGCTTTCCGCTATTGTTTTCCTCTCGTAACCGATTGAAATCTTGGGGAGAAGTAATCATTGGCTTTGCACTGCTTTTTATGGGTCTTCAAGCCCTAAAGGACGCGGTGCCCGATATCAAATCAAATCCTGAAATGCTGGAATTCCTTACGAATTATACAGATTTAGGGTTGTTTTCCACTTTAATATTCATTGGTATCGGTACGCTGTTAACGGTGGTGGTACAATCTTCAAGCGCTACCATGGCGATTACCATTTTAATGGC
>JBCDHA010000543.1:0-3023 GCA_038750705.1 Bacteroidota bacterium | reverse complement strand
GCCAATTTGCTGACCGCACTCTCCTCTATGAGTCTGGAGGCAAAGTCCGGAGGAACACGATACCTATTTAATCTCTGGCCTAAAGATCAGCAATCAATAAATATTGATACGGATCGGTATTTAAAGGATGCCAGTGTCAATAACAGTAAAACCGTAAAGAAGTATTCCTATACCGATGAAAATATAGTACTTAGTTATATGGTTTCAATTAGCGCTGAAGATGGTATACTGGATTCAGCGTTAAACTCAAGTTTTGAGGATCAATTTGGGCTAACGTCAGATAATAAATATTGCACCTTTCATTTTCGCAATGAAACTTCTGTACTAGAATTCTTAAAACGATCAAATTTGCAGAATAATAGGCATGCGCTTTTACACGCGGGCCCGGTAGTTTTCGACGTGGCGAGTAAAAAAATTAGTGGTTATGAGGCAAGGCTGATGGACTCACTTGCACCGGGAGTTTTACAAGATGGGATAATGGCTACTGAAAATTTTGCCGCGTGTTTGGCTACAAGAAGCATGACTGCTCTGGTAAAATACGCCGGTCAAGTTGACATAGAGGAGCAAAAGATCGCATTGTATGCGGTGAATTTAACCTAGGAAAGCCCGGAACCGCTACTTTATATTTTTTTCCATGAACTCATCATATCGTTTTTTATATCGCTTATGCTTCAGTTCTCCATTTTGGTACGTGCCCTCGCCACTTTCGGCATCATTAATAAGTTCAATATAACCTTGCGGCAGTTCTGAAGAATAAAGACTGGGAACCAGATTTATCTTTGTCAAGCCAACATAAAGGCTGAATAGCACCAATGTTATGACAAGAATTACAGACGTATCCTTGATTCTGCTTACGTAAAGTAGTGGTTGAATTTTATCTCCACGATAAATAAATCCGCTTTTCAAAAAGCTGAGCGCCACGAAGAAAGCCAATAAAAAGAAGCTTAAAGCACCAACCACTTCAGAAATAAATAGAGAAAAAGGTGTCAGGCTCATTGATAATAAGAATAAAACTATGCAGGAGTAATACAAAGTGATAAAAACGAGAAAAAGGCCGGCGTTTTTGCCACCGGACCGAAATGCCGTTAAAGTCTTGGATATATAAATAACCATCAAAAGACCGGTAGCCAGACTAAAGATTATTTCGACTCCCTCAATGTGTATAAAATAAGCTCTCATTGCAAAAATAACAGCCATTATAGACATACCTAAAAATTCCATGGTCACCAGGACTTTTCGCTTGGGCCTGAAGAAAAGAGTATTTACCCCTTGCCATAAGAAGAGTACACTGAAACCCAGGGCCGCCATTCCAACCAGGTCTAACCCGTAGCTATTTTGCGCCATTGAGGCAAATACTCCAATAATAAGGAGCAAGTACAAAGCATAGTATATAGAAAAAATTCTCATTAAAAATTCTCTAAGAAAACTATGTACTCGTTATAGAACATCCAATTTTTCCAAAATTCACTGAATTCCGGCCTGGTGTGACGCCCTCTTTGCTTCGCACCCTCGGCCAGTATATAACTGTAGTTCAGGAGCTCATCAGATATGGGCAGATCGTTTGGCAGCGCGCTTAAGGCATTATAATAATTACCTTCCGTAGCTATACCGGCAATGAATTCACGAATAGCGCTGGACTTTTTGAATGAACCCACTTCACTTAATACTTCCATAGCATACGCATTGATTTTGTCGCCACCAACCTCACTCAAAGCTCTTAAAAAGCTGAAACGATAGTCAAAGGGCCCCAGGAGAGACTCATTAATTAGTTTTTTCTGAGCAAATGCCGAGTCCAGGTACACAAACCCCCTTTCCCTTTGGTCTGAGCTGTAAATGAATTGCGCTATTTTGCTGTAAACGGCGGCTTTGTGATTCGCATCGGGGTAGGTTTCTATAACTTTATAGGCAAGCTCATCGTTTTCAGTCAATGCCATATGCAGGGCAAGCCTCCAAGCTTCATTGTAAATAGCGGTAAAGTTCAAATATTGCCAGCTCGTAGCGGTTAGGGGCACGGATTGGAAGTCAATTTTATTCGCATAGTACAATCCTTGCTTTTCGTTTCCAAAACCGAATTCCATATTGGCCAGCAAAATGTGGATTACGTTAAAATCAAATCCATCCTTTTCAGGATGCGCCTCCAATTCATCATGTAAATTAGTTAATACTTGTACCGTAGGGGGCACATTATTTCTAAAATCAGGTTCAGCGGGTATTTCGAGGTAATTTGAAAGCCAATCATTAGTAAGCCCTAATTCTTCAGTGGAAATATAAAAGGTAGTATACAAGCCCTTTTCTAAAAGATATTCAATAAACAGAGGGGAGTGATATCTGCTGGCGTGCCATCCATATCCGATATGATCCGGATATTTAAAGATTGTGCTTCTGGTAATTTCCACCGGACGAACACCATCCGAATAATATCGATAAACGAAAGACTCCTTTTGATCCAGATAATTTGTTGAAACATTGTCGAAATAATTCATAGCGCTATCAAGCAGGCTAAAGTAAAACTGCTTGTCTATGCGTTTTTTTTGCTGTGCCCGCTTGTAGTGCAGAAATATGGCCTGCTTCTTCATGGCAAGAGCTGTTTCATAATTCCGCTTATCCGGATCCGGGATCGTACGAATGGCGGCTAAATAACTTTGAAATATTTTTCTGTAATGGGGGTATGAAATAAGATGGATATTTACACCTACAAATCCGGGGTATAAAAGGTGAAAATTGAAGAAATTATCATTCATCTTACCCAACCTTATCACAAGGTTCTTATAAACTTCATAGGCAGGGATTTGCTGGTAGTCAGCCAAAAATTTCAGAGTGCCGTCCACTTTATCACCATGGTCATATCTAAAGTAGTATTCCAGAACATTATACTCACTGGTATAGGAGCGCGTACTTAAATAATTAGAGTTATACTTAAAAAGTGAATCAAAACACTGTTCAACTCTATCCGGTTGACCTTTGGCAGCATAAATAGAAGCTAAAATATGATAACCACCATTATGGCTGATTGCCCCGTTCCT
>JBCDHA010000542.1:0-3032 GCA_038750705.1 Bacteroidota bacterium | reverse complement strand
TTTGAAACTCTGGACCGGCATTTAGAGTACTTAAAGAAGAATGAAGCGCTTGCTGAAGTTTACAGAATAGTTTCTCAGCATATTGTAGATAGTCACCCACTGGAATAAAAGAATATGGACTATCCTAACATTGCTCAAAAGGCATCTATAATAGCAGATCTTAGATGTGGTACTTATTTTTGGTGCTCATGTGGGCGTGGCGAAGGCCAGCTTTATTGCTACGGTTATCACAAAAAGCTTTAGAATATGTCATCTCATCACATTGTTCGTGATGAACAGGAACCCGCGCTACTGATACTTTTTATAAGTGACATTAAAAACTCCATAATCGACGATTTGCTGGAGTGGTCTCCAACGGTAATCTTACCAGACATTCTTATTAATGATGTATTGAACAGAGGTTTTAGGTTTGATATAATACTCTGTGAACAAGCGAAGGAAAATCAGTTGAGAAAAAGTCTGGGAGCCTATTTTCCTCTACGGTTTTTAACTGCACCGCCAGATTTATGGCTTGACCGTACGGTGGATTGCTTGATTGAATCAGGTCAAAATATACTAAACGTTGTTACCGATAAGTTTGATGAAAAATTTACAACCAAAGAATACTTGTCTTATTTCAAAGTGGTTATTTATGACACTCATTTTAAGTGGTACAGGGTAAGTAACCAGTTTAAGAAGTGGTTCCCGAAAGGACAAGAAATCAGGATAGTCGGATCAAATTTTGAAATATCGGGACAGGTCTTAAATGATCAAAATCTGGAAAATAGCTATATAACTCTTGATAGTGGTATGGTTTTAATAAGTTGTTCAAAGCCCATTTGGTTTGGCGAACGGATCGTTTGACCATGATGCACGTACCATTCTATCCTTACCATTTAAATCCTTGAGAAGCTGTACTTCATTGAAATCCAGCACTTCTAGCATAATTTTTATGTCTTCACCAAATTCTTCATGCACTTCAAAATAAATTCTACCGCCGTCCTTAAGTGCTACTTTGGATAGCTCGGCAATTCTTCGATAAAATAAAAGTGGATCATCATCTTTGACAAAGAGCGCCTTGGAAGGTTCGTATTCCTTAACATTTTCCTTAAGAGTCTGGCGTTCACTTTCTCTGATATAAGGCGGATTACTGACTATAACATCGTAAGGACCATTTGGTATATGTTCAGATAAGATATCGATCAGCATGAATTCGATATCCACGTCAAACTTGGATGCATTTTGTCTGGCTGTTCTCATGGTCCTGGGGTCCACGTCAATGGCAAATGCCTTGGTTTCTTTGAGTTCCTTACTTAGAGTAATAGGTATGCAGCCGGACCCCGTGCCTATATCCAGAAATTTTATCTTTTTCCCTCTGTTTTCCTTAATGATCAGATCTACCAACTCTTCAGTTTCAGGCCTGGGTATAAGTACTGATAAGTCAACGTTGAACTTTCGACCGTAAAATTCCGCCTCCCCCAGGATATATTGAATGGGCTCATTGTTATTAACTCGCTCAATGAACTGAAGCAGTTCTCGGTGCTGTTTCACAACTAAGTTAATTGATCGATCAACAATGACTTCTGCTTTTTTAATAGCAAATAGTTTCTCTAAAATTAAATATGTGATGGACGAACGTTCTTCTTCAGTTTCTTCAATTTCTAATTTATTAAAGACATACTGATACAACTTCTTTGAAGAGTCGGGAAGAATCTCGGAGAGTTTCGCCATAATATCAGCCGTGTTTTGGTAACATTGCGATTGATGAGTCAGAGCAAATATATCAAAAAAACATAGCCGCTTCCTTGTGATTTCCGATCTCCGATATATGAAGAGGGCGCTTGAGCTTGCTGCTCTTGGAATAGGTAATGTTAGTCCTAATCCCTTGGTAGGCTGTGTTATCGTTCATAATAACGAAATAATAGGTGAGGGTTTCCATCAAAAATACGGTGAAAAGCATGCCGAGGTAAATGCTATCGAGTCAGTTAGAGACCCTTCACTACTAGAGAAAAGTACCCTATACGTGACTTTAGAGCCTTGCTCACACCACGGTAAGACGCCACCCTGTTCAGATCTTATTATAAAAAAAAAGATTAAGAAGGTAGTGGTGGCAATTGAAGACCCAAACCCTTTAGTATCCGGATCCGGGATTAGCAAATTACGAGATGCCGGAGTTCAGGTAGAATTGGATTTAGGGCGCGATAAGGCAATAGAGGTAAATAAAAGGTTCTTAACGTCAGTGGTTAATAAAAGACCCTATGTAATACTAAAGTGGGCTCAAACAGCAGATGGGTTTTTAGCACGCAAAAATCATGACTCAAAATGGATCAGCGATGAATATTCCCGTGCAATCGTCCATACTTGGCGTGCTCAGGAAGATGCCATTATGGTGGGAAAGAATACAGCTAAATATGATAACCCGAAACTCACCGTAAGGGGCACAGCAGGAAACAATCCGCTTCGAGTTGTACTGGACCAAAAGCTTGAACTTGATAGAAAACTTGAACTTTTTTCGGATGGTCTACCTACGTTATGTTATAACCTGAATGATTCCAAAGTTTTAAATGAGACCGAATTTATTAAGGTCATGGGCAAAAGCTTTATTGAAGGGGTGCTGGCAGACCTGGGCTCAAGAAATATTCAATCTTTGATCGTTGAAGGGGGAGCTCAATTACTTTCATCTTTCATAGACAAAGATCTGTGGGATGAGGCAAGGGTTTTTACGTCTCTTAAGTTTTTTGGTGATGGTATAAAAGCACCAAAGATAAATATACCTTACACTGCGGAACCTCTAATGTCCGACAAGTTGTTAACCTATCGAAATAAATAATTATGGCTGAAGAATTAATAATTTCCTCATCAGCTGATAAAGCTGAAAAATATAAAAATTTGCTTCCACAGATTGAAGGCCTCATACATGGGGAGTCCGATATGGTAGCCAATCTTGCTAACATAGCTGCCGCTTTAAAGCAGACAATGGATTTTTTCTGGGTAGGGTTTTATATTGTTAAGGGAGACGAGTTAGTGCTCGGTCCATTCCAGGGACCAATAGC
>JBCDHA010000541.1:0-3042 GCA_038750705.1 Bacteroidota bacterium | reverse complement strand
TTCCCTTATAAAAGAAATGAACTCTTCTTCCTTGCCCAGAAGTCTTTCAGGGGCAAGGTAAAGTAATTTTAGCTCTCCACTTCTTAATTGAGAGAAGATAGCGCTTTGCTCTTCATGTTGCTGAGTGGAATTTAAGTAGGCTGCCTTTACGCCGTGGAGTCGAAGTGCATCCACCTGGTCCTTCATCAAAGCGATGAGGGGGGACACAACGATGGCCGTTCCCTCCTTAACTAGCGCAGGGATCTGATAACACAACGATTTACCTCCGCCCGTGGGCATCAGCACCACGGTGTTGTGCCCGGTTAGTACGCTTTGAATAATTTCCTGCTGATAGTCGCGGAATTTTGAGAAGCCGAATACTTCTTTTAGGACATGGAGTGGGTTAAGTTCAGACATAACAATTACACTGTAATAAGTACATAAAAATAATGAACAAGGGCAGACACTTTTTGAAATCGCCTACCCTACTATCAACCATCATCAGGTTTTTTTACTTCCGATCATCAGCAATTCGTTCATATTGATTTCGGTGATGTACCGCTTGTCTCCAGCAGAAGTTTCATACGATCTGTGGATGAGTTTTCCTTCGATAGCCACTTCTTTGCCTTTGACTAAATACTTAGACACGACGTCGGCTTTCGGGCCCCAGGCCACAATGTTATGCCATTGCGTGTCTTCCACTTTTTCGCCTTCGCTATTGTAGTAAGCGTCAGAGGTAGCCACGGTAAAAGTAGCCAGGCTCTTCCCGGACGTTAACGTTTTTACTTCAGGATCTTTACCTAGTCTTCCGATCAATTGCACGCTGTTCTTTAAATTTTTCATGATAATAAGATTTAAATAGTAAAACTTTGAATAATCCGCTGGTCGGTATTTCCGATTCGCTGAAGCAAAGCAAAAGAGAGACGAATGTTCGATCCGTATAATAAATATTTGTATTCGTTTAAGTTACGTTTGTAAACGTTTGTTGTCGTTTATATTGCTGATTTTAAGCATTTTAAAGGATTTTAACTATTTTCTTTTTTGACTTGTATTTACTTGGGGCGTGCGTACTTCAGTCGCGGAGGGAAATAGCAGAGGTATTTTGACTGTAAATTCGTGTTGTCAGAATGGGATGCTTATGGGCGATTCAAACGAAAAGTCCAAATGGCTAATCCAAGGCCAAGTAGCACCATTATATAAGCGATGGGTTGAAATAGATAAGAGATGCTAATGCTCAAAATAACAAGAGTCAAACTAACCAGCCAAACTAAAATGCCCTTTGTGGTTTGTCCTCGTAATTCCGCAGTTACGTTATGCCCCACAATGGGTAGCAATCGCTTTCGATCGATCCATAAGACCAAGGCATTCATCGCTAATAATACGGCCAATACATAAGGAGTACCTGTCCAGTTCATGGACACAGTGACCATAAAAATATTCCCAACTAGAGGAACGAGCATTACCGCCCCCAATGTAGAATACCGAACGGTCAAGAGCAAATATCCAATCACTACCTGAGCATACCCGATAAATCTGGCGTACATACCAAGATCGTATTTACTCAACTCATCTTCCAGCCAAACTGGGCCGATGAACCCGAAGAAGGCATGATCGACATAAAGCTTGGCCATGCCCGAAGTGAAAAAAGTAAAACCTAGAAAAACGCAGGTGAGGTTGCGGATAGTGGTGAGTTTAAATAACCTTTTCATAGATAAATTCATGACGACTCAACTTGGCCGTTGTTACAATCAGTTGTACAAGTACTATCGCTTTATCTGTTTTGAACTTTTGGAGGTGCAGAGTGCTCAATCACCAGTTGAATGATTAGCTTATCATTTCTGGTAGGTCACCTGATCAATAAAAGTAACTCGCTTCATTGATCCAGTGGAAACGTCTTTTCATTAACCTGAATGCACTAAGGTTGATATCTCTCTTTTTAGCGATTATAGAGACTGAATCGTTTTTTATAGGTCCTGATAAGTGTAAGGTAGTTGAATCAGCTAGTTCGAAGTTCAAGACACTAACTATTTGTCGAGCAAGTAGTACAGAATCCATGCTGTAATACGTTTCATCCGTAAATCCCAACTCATTGTATATCTTTTGAATATTTGTAAATAGTTCGGTTGGATTACCGGTAACAGTGATTTGTTTTTTATTTGCAGCCGCAGATGCAAATAGGATACTATCTCCCTTAAAGCGTACCGCTTCAAGCATTCTGTCACCAAGCACAAGCTGCCGCCACACCTGGCGATGATCTTTGGACAGGGTATCATTATTCAAAACGAATACGTCAACATCGTAAATGCCAGAATATGGTGATATGGAATTTAACTTCTCCTGGTAACCTTTTCTGTATCCAATACTGCTTTTCAAATGGACAACCAGAAAAAAACCTATAACTAATATCTTCAAAGCTGTTTTTCCAATATTCATCCATCTTTTTTGAACCACAACTTCTTTGATAACCGGAAGCGAAACGGCTCTACCTGTGAAGAAAAATTGACCAATGCGTTTTGCATCCTTAATCAACAGGAAAAAGGCCATGAAAAACAAAACGGTAGGATACATTTTGGCATGTACATCAAAGCTGTAATTGATAGCAATAACATTGGTAAGAGCCGCCATAGAGAGTAATGCTCCAAAAGTTGTAGTTCTGCGGAAAAGCAAGAGTAATCCTGCACTTTCAACCATACCCATAAAAACATTGTAACCCTGGGAATAACCAAAAAATGTCCATGCCAGATGCATGGGCGACATGTCTCCGACGGTCTCAGTCAATGTGTAATAGCCAAGTTCGGGAAATTGAATTCTGAAAAACTTATAAAGCCCGAATAGGAACATCGTAAATGCCAGATAATACCTGATAATTGCAGTAAACCAATAGTAAAGGGCATCATAATTCTGTCTTTTTCTATCCGCCAAACTCCATAGTAGTGTTCCTACAACTCCGGTGAGAGTTATGAAAAAGTATAATAAGTAGACGTAGGTTCTATCATTGTGCTCTCCGTCATATGGAGAGACAATAACGTAAGAAATATGAAACAAATTTTTCCCTATCCAGGA
>JBCDHA010000540.1:0-3061 GCA_038750705.1 Bacteroidota bacterium | reverse complement strand
GGAACACGATGCCTTATAAAGCTCTCCTCAAGTCTTTTTTCAAAGTTAGAAACAAACCGCTGCAGCGCCGGATCAATAACAACGGGCTCGACCGAAGCCGAGTCCGACACATCCCTTTGAACACAGCTTATTGCGGCTATGGAAAAAAGCAGTATTAAAGCTCTAAAGATCATTATTTGTACCTTGTACCTAAATTTTGGGCCCAAAACTACCAAATAGAACGAGAAATCACGGGTTTAAATTGCAGTGTTCGTTTTCAGACACTACATTCCATAATCGGACGATATACACTGATATCGGACAGTAAAATGTGTTGTACTGTTATTTAAACTGAATTTACACCTTTGGCATATTTATTGGCAATCAAGGATGAAATGCAGAAGTAAATTCAAAAAGGGCATATGATAAAATTAATAGATGTAGATAAATACGTTGATTCTCGGTTTCAACGAACCTTTATTCTAAAAGGCATTGATTTAACCGTTGAACAGGGAGAATTCTTAACTATAATGGGTCCCAGTGGAGCAGGAAAGTCATCCATTATGAATATAATCGGCATGCTTGATGAGCCTTCGCAGGGCGAATATTACTTCTTCGATGAGCCCGTTCACAAAATGAAAGAGCGGAAAAAATCTGAAATGCACAAGCACTACATTGGATTTATATTCCAGGCGTACCACCTGATTGATGAACTCACGGTGTATGAAAACATTGAAACTCCTTTACTCTACAAAGGAGTTAAGAGCGCTCAGCGTAAGAGTATGGTTGCTGAAATGCTTGATCGTTTTCAGATGGTAGCAAAAAAAGATCTGTTCCCTGAACAACTTTCAGGCGGGCAACAACAACTGGTAGGCGTAGCACGTGCTATTATTGGCCAACCTAAACTTCTTCTGGCTGACGAACCTACCGGTAATCTGCACTCCGAACAGGGCGAGGAGATAATGGAAATATTCAAAAAGTTAAATGAAGAAGGGATGACCATAATCCAGGTCACGCACTCGGAAAAAAATGCAGAATACGGCAACAGAATAGTGAGGTTGGTCGATGGCGCTGTCGTTTCCGATGTGAAGAAAGAAACAGCATAACTCAAAATAATCTTTAAAGGACATCATGCGGTGCATGGTGTCCTTTTTGGAAAAAGGTCAACAAAAAACAACAATGAGAAGGTATTTAATAATAATTTCCTTGGCCATTTGTCCTGCAGCTTATGCCCAAGATAAGGGAGTATTGACATTCTCCGAAGCGGTCAAAATAGCGTTAGAAAACAATGTTCTTTTAAAAACCCAACAGAACGAGCAATATGTTAACCAGGCACAGAAGAATGCCGCTAAGGCTAGTCTTGGCCCAACTGTTTCAGCTTTTGCTCAAGGTTGGAGGGTACAAGGAAACCAATTCATTGAACAAGAGGCACGTGTTGTAAATAATGCAGAGACACAAAACTTTTTTGGTTCCGTTGACGGGAACATAACAATTTTCAATGGATTAAATAGAATTAATACCATTCGCCAGGCTAATGCCAATCTTGAGGCGCAACAGCATTTTGTTCATAGAACGAGGCAAGATGTTATTACCAATGTTTCTAATCAGTATTTGAGATGCCTTCTGGACATGGAGCTGTTAACTATCGCTGAGCAAGACTTGGAAACTCAAAAAACCCAATTACAGCAAATCACGGGTTTTGTAGAAGCAGGAACACGGGCTAAAGTTGATGAATATAGCCAGATAGCTCTATTGAAGTCATCCGAATTAGTTGCCTTTAGGGCGGATGTAACATTAAGAAATGACAAGACACTTCTATCTCAAACCTTATTGATAGAACCTGAAACTATCTACGAACTTTCTGAACCTGGCTGGGAACTTAGCCTGAACCGATTCGAAGATTATGATCTTAATGAACTTTTTGAAACCGCTCTCCAAAATCGTGGTGATTTTTTAAGAGCTAAAAAATCGGAACTCGCGGCTAAAAGAGGAGTGGCAATTGCATTCTCTGCGTCGATACCCAGATTAACAGGATATGGCAGTATTAATTCCAGATATAGCGATGCTTCTTTACCTTCATTAGAATCACAGCTAGATGATAATTTGAGAAAAGAATATGGTGTACGGCTCAATATACCTATTTTTACAGGACTTCAAAACAGGCAGGCGAATGTGCGTGCGAAAGTAACTCATGACAATGCAAAGCTGAATTCTGAAAATGTAAGAATACAGGTTAAAACCGATGTTTTGAACGCCTATCGCGGCTATAAAGACGCACTGACTAATTATGATGTGACGCAGGCGCAGCTTGAAGCAGCTGAGATTTCTTTTGATTTGGAGAAAGAACGCTATGAGTTAGGAAACTCAGATCTTGTATTGTACACTCAGGCAACTCAAAGACTAACCCGGGCTAGAGGGGATTTCGCCCAGGCTAAATACACGGTGCTTTTTCAAGACATCCTGCTAAACTACGCTATTGGCACACTAAAATTTGAAGATATTCCCTAACTAGCTTCCTGATTTACATTCGTTTTAGCTAACTTTGCGGTCCCTTTCAGGTAGATAGGGATTCTGTCGGCATTCGATCAGAAATAGTTTAAATCAAAAGCATTACTATTTGCCCGCCAGTAGTGTGTAGTAAGGGCATTTACCAATTATGGCCAAAGAAAAAGAAAGCGCAGAGGAAAAATTAGAAACTCCTGTAAACCAGGAGGAAACTGTGCAAGAAACAGCTGAAACTGTAGCAGAGACTGCAGATACAGAAAAATCACAAAAGCCCGCTGAAAAGGAAGAGGCGCCAAAAGCTGAAGTAGAGGTGGAAGCAGCAACTCCTGTTGAAGAAAAAGTAGAGGTGGTTAAAGAAACTCCGGAGTCGCAGAAAAAAGAAAAAGCGCCGGCTCAGGAAGAAGAATTTGATTGGGAAGCTTTTGAAACCAAGGGTTTTGGTGAGGGATATTCCCAGAAAGAAAGAGACGAAATGGCTGCTGTGTATGAAGATACACTAACTACCATTGAAGAAAAGGAGTTAGTTCAGGGTGTAGTAGTAGGAATAAACTCTAGGGATGTTATTTTAAATATTGGC
>JBCDHA010000539.1:0-3074 GCA_038750705.1 Bacteroidota bacterium | reverse complement strand
GGAAAATGATTATTCCTTTTTACAAGATGATAAGACAGCCGATGACAACAGATGGCTACATAGGCCAAAGATCAACTGGAAAAAGCAATTCGAAAATTTAAAAGACGAGAGAAACCCAAGGTCTGTCATTTTTAAAGCGCTGAAAAAAATGATCCAAACTCGTAAATCTACACCGGAATGGGCAGACCATAATTCATGCCGGATTTTAGATACAGGCAACGATCACCTATTGGCTTTTGAACGGCGTTTAGGTGATAAGTTGACATTGACCATTGCGAACTTTAAAGACTCAGATCAGTGGTTGCCTATTGATTGGGTGGCTGAACACCGTTTAAATATTGATAACCTGTTTGACAAGTACACCGAAGAACATGTCAATGGAATAAGCGGAGCGGTAACATTATCACCATATCAATTTATGTGGTTAACTGAAGAGTACAAGTGATTAAACCACAAAAGTCTTCAAGACTTTTGTAGTCTAACTATCAATGCAGATGGAATCAGGAAAATACTATCATATCTATAATAGAGGTATTAATAAGAATAAAATCTTTTTTGAAGATGATAATTACGTTTATTTCTTAAGCCGGTTCAATAAATACTTAAACAAGTATGTAAAAGTTTTGGCTTACTGCCTTATGCCAAACCATTTTCACTTCTTCATTTTAGTTTCCGATGATGAATCAATTACTTCAAAAAGACACGGTTCTATTTCAGTACTTGAAAAAGCTTTCCGTGACTTTTTTATTTCTTACGCTAAGGGTATAAATAAAAGGCACACCAGAACAGGTGCTCTCTTCCAATATAAGTTTAAAAGAAAAGAAATAACGTACACAAGTCACTTCACCTGGCTTATTTACTATATTCATAAAACCCTATTAAGGCTGGTCTGTGCCTGGCCCCAGGTGAATACAGATACAGTTCTTACAATGCAATAATTAGTGACAGGAGAACAAGTGTTGCCAGATCCGATGTGCTGGAATGGTTTGGAAATAAGCTTGAATTTATAGATTTCCATATGAAATCTTGGGAAGACGAAGGTTTAGGCGCGAGGTTTGGTTTTTGAGGTAATAAGAACAAAATAAAGTTCAAACTACAAAAGTCTTCAAGACTTTTGTAGTCTAATGGCATGACGAAAACAAAAAAAACGTGGTGGAAGGAGGGAGTAGTATACCAGATCTACCCCAGAAGTTTTAATGATTCTAACAACGATGGTATAGGAGATATCCGGGGTATCATTGAAAAACTCGATTACATTAAGTCGTTAGGGGTAGATATCGTCTGGATTTGTCCTGTTTACAAGTCACCAAATGATGATAACGGTTATGATGTGAGCGATTACCGAAACATCATTGATGAGTTTGGTACTATGGAAGATTTTGATGAACTGCTAAAAGGTATTCATATCAGGGGAATGCGCTTGTTGATGGATCTGGTGGCGAATCACTCTTCTGATGAACACGACTGGTTCCAAGAGGCAAGGAAGTCTAAAAACAACCCGTATCGGGATTATTATTTTTGGAAGCAATCGAATAATGGAACATTGCCCACCAATTGGCCGTCCTTTTTTGGCGGCGATACCTGGGAGTATAATGCGGCCACAGAAGATTACTATTTGCACCTTTTTACTAAGAAACAGCCGGATCTAAACTGGGAGAATCCAAAAGTCAGGCAAGAGATTTACGATATCATTAAGTTTTGGTTTGACAAAGGCATTGATGGATTTCGCATGGATGTCATCTCCCTAATATCTAAACGATTAGAATTTGAAAATACTCCTTCAGATGACTTAGGCGAAGTGGTGGAGAAATACTATGCTAACGGGCCTCGCATTCATGAATACCTGCAGGAAATGAATCTTGAGGTACTCCGCAAGTACGACATCATGACGGTAGGAGAGGGCCCGGGAATAACGCTGGAAAATGGGTTGGACTATGTGGCTGAAGACCGGAATGAGCTAAACATGATCTTTCACTTCGACCATATGTTCATGGATAACGGACCCGGAGGCCGTTTAGATCCTGTGGACTATGATTTGGTACAATTCAAAAAGGTCTTTTCTGATTGGGACCAAACATTAAAAGAGAAAGGCTGGAACAGTATTTTTCTCGGCAATCACGATTTCTCTAGAATGGTTTCCCGCTTTGGAAATGATAAAGAATACCATCAGGAATCGGCTAAATTATTGGCAATGCTGTTGCTTACCCTACGAGGGACAACATACATTTACCAGGGTGATGAAATCGGTATGACCAATATTGCCTTTGATACCATTAGCGATTACCGCGATGTAGAGACCCTGCAGCTATGGAAAATGGCTAAAGAGGAAGGCAGGAATATGGATCAGGTTTTGGCAGCGGTACATAGCCAAAGTCGAGATAACGCGAGAACACCAATGCAGTGGTCAAGCGCTGTCAATGGCGGTTTTTCAGATGCTGAACCCTGGATAAAAGTCAACTCTAATTACGAAAGTATTAATGTGGCTGAACAGGAGAAAGATGGAGATTCTGTTTTGAACTTTTATCGCAGTATGATAAAATATCGAAAAGCAAACAAGACGCTTGTCTACGGTGATTACAAATGCATTCATCCGGATCATAAGCAACTATACATGTTCGAGCGGTGGAATGAAGAATCACGGTTTATGGTGGTTCTTAATATGAGTAATGAGGTGGTCGTTGTCGATGAACGGAATGACATTCAGGGACAAATTGAAATGGCCAACTATTCTCAAAGTGATACTGATAACCATCTCCGGCCTTGGGAAGCAAGACTTTATAAATTGTGAGCCGGTGACAGAATATAAGATTAAAAAATATGAACAATACAATATGGGGAATTGACCTCGGCGGAACAAAAATTGAAGGGGTTGTACTCGACCCCAATAATAATTCAGTGGTATCCAGAACGCGATTGGCTACAGAGGCTGATCAGGGTTATGAGCATGTGCTACAGCGCATCAAGCTACTTATTGATCAAATAGCACAAGATGTTGGTCACCACCCTGCCAGGTTAGGAATAGGGACGCCAGGCGCTATAGACCCACATACCCATTTATTGAAAAATAGTAATTC
>JBCDHA010000538.1:0-3078 GCA_038750705.1 Bacteroidota bacterium | reverse complement strand
CCCATTACCATGATTGAAAAACGTACCCCAGGCAACGGCAACACTTTGAAAAGCACCGCGATCTAACACCTTCAATTTAGAAACTAAGCCGAACCTCTTTTGACGTAAAAAGGCATATTGATTTAGCAGATTAATGCCCCCAATAAACATGGTGAATGGGATTAACCAGGCATAATTTGACACGAACTGATTAATTGTAGAGGAACATAGAATGACTATAATCATTACCAATAGGCTTGAAAATAAAAGAAGAACAGTCAGTTGTGAGAATAGAAGTTTAAAATCGGTTTCCTGCTTGATCAGGATTAAAGCTTCATGATAACCGAAGACACTTACCTGAATAAGGATCAGGCAAATAGCCTGAAATAAAGCAAAACTTCCATACATATCGTCCGGATAAAGCCTTGCAATTATTGGATAACCAACGATAGTAATGATAAAGGAGAGAAGGTTTCCCAGAGTTAGCTTTCCGGACTCTTTTATTAATGCAACAGGAATGAATACCTTATGAAGGAGCTTCCTCATTTTTTTGAAAGCGCTTTTCTCAACCTGATATAGGCTTTTGCCCAGCCGGATTTATAATCCAATACTTGATAAGTCTCTTGCGTAGCTCCAAAGCTTAAATAGAAATCAGCTATGCCCGGAACGTCTGAACCTTTAAAATCAAATACATAGTTGGTGTTTGCATATTCCCGTATGACGCTGTCAATCAGGAAGGTGTTAGCGTTGGTTCTTAGGCCTTCTGCTGTGGTAGCGCTAAATGTATAAATGAGCCTGTTTTTGAAAATCAGGAAGAATGCTGAACTAACTATGTCGTTTGATTCATTTGTAACATGACATAAAAAACCTGCTTCTCTGGATAGGGCATTGTCTATCAGGGTTAATATACTTTGCAAAGTGGGCTTATCTACTCCGCCAAAGATTTTTGGAGCAACATATTCTTCAAAGAGTGTAATTAGCTGATCAGATTTTTCAGATTTATTCATCCGCAGGTTCAAACGTTTACTTTGCTTGAGCCTCGCTTTGCGGTCTCTGCGATATTCGCCGCTTATATTCGGATATGAGGTATTTAATGAAAGTATGAAGTTCTTTTTATTGCTAACAGACCATTGAGAAACCGGGAAGCTCCTGACGTTTTTAAGGGGGTACTCAAAAAGGCTGAATTCCTTTTTAATCAACTTAAATACTTTCGATAAGATCTCTCCGTACGGATAAGAGGAGAACCAGCCCAGCTGTTGTGCAAGTACAGGTTTGCGATGAATAGTAGCAACTCCTCTTTTTCTGACTAATAGCGGCATTATAAAGACATAGGCTCCACTTTGCTCAATGATTAAAGCATTCCAACCGGGGTGAATGGAATTTAAATACCATGATAAACAATAAATATTGGCTTCTGGCGAATTCAATAAACACTCATCCCACTTTTGGAAGTCGATTTTATTATGTTTATAGTATTTAAGCAATATTTAGATCGGATTGGAAAGAGGATCTCTAGTTACCGTCATCTGTCTGTGTTATAACCATAGCAGTTACGTCATAGACGCTATTGACTCTGTACTCAGGCAAACATACTCAAATATTGAATTGATAGTGGTCGATGATGGCAGCGAAGATGATAGTCAATTTGTAATCAGACAGAAGTGTGACTTGACTCCGGAGATTAGATTCATTGACCTTGAAGCGAATATCGGTAATTGTAAGGCGTTTAATATGGCTTTAAGCTATGCACATGGAGAATATATAATTGATTTAGCCGCCGATGACGTACTTCTGCCCTCGAGAGTCGAGCATGGTGTAAAGGAGTTCATTCAACATGATGACACCTATGGAGTTAATTTCACAAATGCTGAGATAATCAGTTCTAAAGGTGAGTATAACAAATACTTTTATCCAATAGATAGTCAGGGTAGGAGCTTGGAGCGTATTTCTGAAGGAGATGTGTTTCTGGATTTAATTAGCAGGTACTACATCTGTCCACCGAGCATGATGTATAAAAGGGATGTGTTAATGAAGTTAGGCGGATATGATGAGAACTTAACCTATGAAGATTTTGACTTCTGGGTTAGGTCTTCACGCTTCTATAAATATTGCTACACTGACAAAGTGCTGGTTAAAAAAAGAATTCTGAAAAACTCCAAATCCAGTAATCAATTTAAGCTGCTCAACAAGCATACCTATTCGACATTTTTAGTAATCGAAAAGGCCTTAAGTCTTATTAAAACCACCGAAGAGAAACAAGCGCTTTTGAGAAGAGCTCGGTATGAGTTGAGAAAGGCAATCCAGTATCTTAATTTAGGAACAGCAATTAGGTATTTTGATCTGTTAAAGAGAATTAAGGGTTTTGAGAAAATGGCTTGAAACACAACTATATAAAAAAAGCTTTCTCAAGGGCTCTTTTTGGACTTTTTGGTTTAGTGATCAAAGAAATAAGAGTGGCTCCAAGACAGTTTATATCCTGGAATCCTCTATCCATTTTAAGGACTTTCTGGTTGATCATATTGTCTGTTTCAAAACTAGCTACAGGCAGGAGTTTAAGGGCCTCTTATAGTTTTACTGGCGAAGACCGTCTGATTGAATCGCTTTTAAAAAAGAGTATCACTTACAACGGATTTTACGTAGATGTGGGTTGTAATCATCCGGTTTTCTTATCTAATACCTACCTCTTTTACAGAAGAGGATGGAGAGGTATCAGTATTGACGCAAATGCCAATTTGATTAAGAAATTTCGGTGGTATAGACCGAGAGATAGGGTGGCTGCAAGCTTGGTTTCCAATGGGGTGGAACCGATGGAATTTATGAACCTGACAAACAATGTTTTATCAACCGTTCACGCCACCTACATTAATGATTTCCTGGAACAAGGGCAGGAAATATTAAAAAAAGAAGTTATGCAACCTCGAACGTTAAGTTCCATTCTGAATGAGTTGCAGTGTCCTCATGAGTTTGATTTTTTGTCAATTGACGTTGAAGGTCATGATTGGAATGTTATTCGGTCCATTGATTTAACCAAGTACAAACCAGAACTAATTGTAGCTGAACTGAACCCAGAACCTGATTTAGTAGATTATTTAGGTCAAT
>JBCDHA010000537.1:0-3095 GCA_038750705.1 Bacteroidota bacterium | reverse complement strand
TAGCCTTTTTGCCACAGCTTGTGATGCCATGTGCGATTCGTCCGTAGCGGCTATCAGATAGGTAAAACCTAAATTTTCGAATGCATATCTGATAACTGTTTTGCCTGCTTCTGTGGCATACCCCCTTTTTGTATATGACTTCAGCAGTGTATAAATGAGCTGCGGTTGTGGCTCGCCAAAGAAATACCATAACCCGGCGTAGCCAATTACTTTTTCTGATTCTAATGGCATGATTTTCCATAAACCGTAACCATTTGCTTTAAACAGTGATTGATTCTCTCTTAAGATTTCTGCCGACGTCTCCTGGCTTATAACTTCATCATCCCAAAGATACTTTCTTATGAACGCATCTTGGTTGAGGGAAAGAAATAAAGCTTCATCTTCTACGGTGAATGGGACCAGCTTTAACCTGCTGGTAATAAGTATATGATTTTTCATTGTACAACTACTGAACACACAAGATTCTAGGCACGCTTAATTGACGTTTGTAAAAATTTATACTAACGAAGTTAGTAAGAAAGTCTCTTCATCTTTTTGAAGGGCTGCGGTATCTTATTGGAAAGCAAGACATTCCTTACTATTTTGGGTAAAAACCAATTGTAGTGGTATGCGACTTCTAATCACGATCTTTCTATTATTCCCGCTGCTTTCAAACGCTCAAATATTAAAAGGCACATGGATGGGCTATGATAGTTATAATTCCAAAGTGAAAATGGGCATTACTGATGAATTTATGATCATGTACAGCTATGGTTACACGGACGACCCGAATAACTCTAGCTGGCGTGCCTATGATAGCATTCCTATACACTCTATGGTCGATGGCGTTATTGTTATTAAGAATAAAAGAGGCGGGGCGGGGTTTGCGGCAGGTGCTTTTACCTTTCGTGAGAACGGCCAGGTACTGAAGCTTGCTCAGCTTTTTAAAAAGTTTGACTCTCCGGAAGCGGCGGTGAAAGCGGCTGAGGAGTATAAGTATACTGACCTGATAGTGAAGGAATATTACCGTTTAGGAGAAATGAGCAGGCTTGAAAATAAAAAATCGCTTGATGAACTGACCAAAAAAGACTTTTTGTTGGTGATGAACCGACTGCAGGCCTATGACAAGGAAATGGAAGGCTTTTTGGCTTCGGAAGATCAACGAATGCGGCGTATGATCTATCGGTTTACGGAAGGTATTATCAATCGCACATTTGTAGAGCTGGGGTATAACCCATATAAAATGACTGATCAATGGTTTTTTGAAAGATTCAGGGATGATCCTGATGTACAACAACGTATGCAGGCTCAAGTACACTTATAGGCTGGAATAGGCCGCTGTAACAATTGGTAGGGCCGGTCGTCTAAAGTTTGATGGTTCGGATTATCGCATTTTTTTGCTGTCTGTTACTTGTGGAGAGTTTATCCGCACAAACGTTTAGTGGTCTGGTAGTAGATGCAGAAACAGGTTTAGGTATACCTTTTGTCAATATCGGAATTCCGGAACTCGGCCTGGGTACAGTCAGCAATAAAAACGGAGAGTACAGGTTAACAGTGAAAGGAGAAAATTGCGTGATTCTCTTTTCTTCCATCGGTTATCAGAAAAAGGAGGTATCCGCTGCGGATTTGGCCAAGAATTCATTGGTAAGGATGCATCCCAAAGTCGAGTTATTGGATGAAGTAGTTGTAGAGGCCAGCCGCTATGGTGAAGGCGTAGTGCTGGGCTACAAGCTGGACAATAAAGGACATAGCATTGGTTTTGGCAGTCGCCAACTCGGTACTGAAATAGGAGCTCACATCAAAGTGAAAAAAGAAGCTGTGTTAAAAAGTGCACATTTTACAGTGAACTTCACAGGGGCGGATAGTTTGCTGTTTCGGGTAAATGTGTATGACTTTGCTAAAGAGGAGCTCGGAGAAAAACTGACACCAAGAGACATCATTATTCGAGCGCCACAGAAAAAAGGAACATTCGATGTGGATCTTGAATCTTACGACATATGGGTGAAAGAAGATGTCTTACTCACCCTGGAATGGGTGCAAGATGATGAGGGCAAAGGGAATGAAGGCCTGATGTTTCGGTCTAAGAAAGGCTCTGGAACGAATCTTTACACCAAGCGTACCAGCTTTGCCGAGTTTAAAAAGCTTTCAGATGAGGTTTCGGTAGCTCCAAAGTTGAAAATAGGCTTTTATCTCATTGCTGTTCAGAAATCCCACTGAAAGGCAGAACCTTCCCACTGCCAATAAGTAGTCAGAATTTTAATCAAACCGCTGTTGATTAAACCCGGACCTAAGCTTGACATAGACTATAGCTTGGCCGTAACAATTCAAGGCGGGTGTTAATCCGGAATAGACGGCAATTGCCAATGATAAATACAGTTTGGCCCAAATAGCTTTCCCGAGTAATGTTGAAGCGCTCTTCAATATCCGGATACCGGATCTGTTGGGTCTGATCTTCTTGGGTAACCAACCCTGTCCTGATTCAAATTTGTGCAGGACTGTTGGATGACTCATTGCCATTACAAGCCATTTTTAGCAATGAAAAAGTAAGTGGAGAAGTCTATTTCTCATATACTTTTTGTAAAAGACGCACAGTTATGAATGACGGCTGTGAGGAAGCCATTGATATCTTTTAAAATACCAATGGCACGAGCCACTTACCTATAAGCACTAAAATTAAGATGCTAATAATATTCAGTAGCACACCGGCCTGCATCATATCTCTAATTTTGATATGGCCACTGGCAAACACTATTGCATTGGGGGGAGTGGATATTGGCATCATAAAAGCGCAACTGGAAGCTATCGTTGCCGGAATCACAAGATATAATGGATTAATGCCTAAACCCCCTGCCACTCCAATGATTACAGGGATGAAAATAGTGACTAAGGCTACATTACTCATTAGTTCCGTCATGAACAGTACTATGGTAGTAACAATGACGATGAGACTGAGTATCCCAAGTTCATTGTTTTGTGCAACATATTCGCCTATAACCTGAATGATGCCTGATTTTTCCATGCCCTTGGCCAGGGTCATCCCACCGCCGAAAAGAATGAGAATACCCCAGGGTAAACGTTGAGTATCTTCCCACTGCATTAAGAATTTGCTTTTTTTG
>JBCDHA010000536.1:0-3106 GCA_038750705.1 Bacteroidota bacterium | reverse complement strand
GTAACGGATGGAAAAGCACCTGTTCCCTGGTCTAATGTAAATCTAATTCCTGTTGGGTGTGTTTCTGCATTAACTCCCCAGTTAGTCAGAGAATCATTTATCACCTGAAGCTCCGAAATCAATCGTTCGGCATGAAGCTGATGAAATTCAATTTCTAAAATAAGAGGTGAATTTGCCGGCACCCCGGAAGATTCTGCATTACCAAAGCCGTATTGAGAAGGCACATAGGCAACAATAGATCCGCCCTCCTGAATGAGGCTCACCGCACTTAAAATGCCTTGTAACCAAGCACCGGTATTACGCTTAGCTGTCTCTACAGTCTCAAATATACTTTCATCTTCAAGTAATTTACCTACATAAGAAATAGTCAATGAATCCGCTATCACAGGCTGAAGTCCGTTTCCTGAATCATTAATTACATAGCGTATGCCACTTACTGCATCTACCTGGGCTACGATTCCATTAGCTTGCAGGTATTGATCAATGGATTGAAGATCGGCCTGAAATTGTGCGTTGCTGTCAAAAATGTCATCGTCAGAATCAAAACAAGCAGACAGCGTGAAAATACAGGAAAGCAGGAGAATGGCAGTTTTATTCATGGTGTTTTATTTAATGATATCAACTAACTCAACATCAAAAACTAAAATAGAATTCGGCAAAATAGTAGCGCTTCTTTGGCGAGGTCCATAGGCCATCCCGGAAGGAACGTACAATGTAGCCTTTGCCCCTTTGTTTAAAAGAACTATACCTTCGTCCCAACCTGTAATAACGCTTCTGGTACCCAATCTGAATTCGAGAGGGCCGTATTCCCTCCCCTCAGTGTAAACTCCTTTTTCCTTGGCTATTTCTTCATAACTACTGTCAAAGTATGGGCCATTAAGTACGTTCCCGGTATAGTTAACCCGAACCAGGGAACCATTAGTTGCTTTTTCTCCTTCTCCCTCTTGTGTAATTACATAACTTAATCCCGTTTCCGTGGTTTGCGCATCAATGTTATTCTCTTCAAGATAGGCCGCTATTGCTGCTAAGTCCTCTTCTTTTTGCTTGATAGCGTCTTCCTTCTGTTTGGCCATCATCTTTTGCTGCTGCTGTTGCTGCCATGCTTTGATACCTTCCATATCGTAAACAGCCTCCACACCCATATTGAAAGTCAGAGTGGCCGTGCTATCCACTTGTGGAGGAATAGGCGACTTAAACGTATGCTTAAACAAATCTGTACATGACACCGAAAATTGAACACTGTCGCCTTGTTTCAGATCTGCAAAAATGGAATTAATACTTCCAACGCTGTTTGCCCAGGTAGAGTCTTTTAACAATGGTATTGGTGCCCCATTTTTTGCCGAGCTTAACCATACGGAATCATTTTCATCCTTATACTCCATATTCACCAATAAGTACTCACCGTTCTTGGCAAATTCTCCTTCACCGGCTTTTAGCAACTTATACTTTAATCCATTAGTAGCTGCCAGTTCTCCTTCATTACATGAACCTAAAAATAGAACTGCTCCCAACAGCACTAAACCCTTCGATAAAATTCTCATTAAGCGTATGTTTTTATATGATTTGATAATTGATCCTTATATTCTTCGAGAAGCTTTTCAAATTTTGAAACCGTAGCTTCTAACGTGAGTTCTGATTTTCCTCCGGCTGCGTTTTTATGCCCACCTCCTTCAAAATGTGAGCGGCTGAATTCACTTACGGAAAAATCTCCAATGGAACGAAATGAAATCTTAATCATCACTGACCTATCAATAATAAGGGCTGCAAATTTTATCCCTCTTATTGAAAGTGCGTAATTCACAAGTCCTTCCGTATCGCCGGTTTGAGAGTCAAAGCGTTTTAAATCTTCCTGGGTGATAGCAAAATAAGCCGTATTATATTGAGGTAAAATAGTAAGCCTTTCGTTCAGTGCAAAACCTAAAAACTTAATTCTATTTTCAGTGTTGGAATCGTAAATGAGTTTTGCAACGTGCGCCGTATCAGCGCCATGCCGGATCAGTTGGGCGCATACCTCAAAAACATGCTCCGTGGTATTTGGGTGCTTGAAGTTCCCGGTATCCGTCATAATGCCGGCATACAGGCATTCGGCCATTGCCCGGTCAATCAACTCACGCTCTCCTAGTTCAGCTATAAGCTGGTATACTAATTCCGCTGTAGCTGCCGCATGCGGTGTCCAGTAGGTGAAGTCAGCAAAGTCATCCGGCTCCAGGTGGTGGTCTATCAAGACCTTCTTCGAACGTGATGCAGCCACAATTTCGCCCAGGTCATTCAAACGAGACAGGCTGGAGAAGTCCAGGCAGCAAACCAGGTCCGCTTCATTAACTATTTCCGAACTCCTCTTTTCATTCCCTTCAAAAATGAGCACATCATCATTTCCTTCCATCCAAGCCAGGAAATCAGGATAATCAGTCGGGGAAATCACCTGGACCTGATGCCCTTTCTTTTTTAAGTATCTGGCTAAAGCCAAAGAAGAGCCTAAAGCATCAGCATCAGGCTTATGGTGAGTAGTTAGTACAATCTTTCCGGGAGATTTTATTAACTCTCTAAATATTTCAACATTCTGCATTGGTACGTCCCCGCCCTCTATCGAAGGCAGTTCATGCTTTATTAAGCGGCAAAATTGATGATAAAAATAGTCTAAAGCAACACGATAAAAGTCAGAACCTTACTTGGTTATTTACATTATATCGGCTAATAGCTTTTAAAGAATAGTGCTATTTTTGCTGCCAAATTCATTTATCAACAATAAAACAATGGCAGGAAAAAGAACATTTACAATGATAAAACCAGACGCAGTAGGTGCTGGAAATACGGGAGCTATTACTAAAATGATAGAAGAAGCCGGCTTCAAGATCATTGCGATGAAAAAGACCCAACTTACCAAGCAAAGGGCAGGACAGTTTTACGAAGTACATAAGGAAAGACCTTTTTATAATGATCTTACATCTTACATGTCTTCAGGGCCTATTATTCCCATGATTCTGGAGAAAGAGGATGCCGTAGCTGATTTTCGAAAGCTGATTGGCGCTACTAATCCAAAAGAAGCCGCAGAAGGTACCATTCGTGCCTTATTCGCTGAATCCATCGAAGCCAACGCCATCCACGG
>JBCDHA010000535.1:0-3127 GCA_038750705.1 Bacteroidota bacterium | reverse complement strand
CTGTGAGTTTGGAAAATGAGCTAGATGATACCTCTTTCGCTTAATCCTTTGATTTCATTTGTATTAAAGCCTAATTCTTGGGTTAGAATAGCATTATTGTGCTCACCTAAACCTGGCGGTGGGAGAATGTGGGAGGAAATTTCCAATCCAGAGGCAGCAAACCCACGCAGCCCCAATAAATCGTTGCTTTCAAGCTTAATACTTGCAATATCCTGATGCTCAAGTGCATCAGCCACGGAAGTGATTATTCCTGCAGGAATCTGATTTGCATTTAACTCTTTCATCAATGCATCACTTTCAACCTGGTTGATTTCTGATTTGAGATGATCTCCCAGGAGCGTCCTATTCTTGACTCGTGATGCACTAGTAGTGAAGAGCTTATCTTCTATGAGTTGATACAGGCCCAGTACTTTACAAAGCTTATTGAATTGTTTATTGTTTCCGACAGCCAATATCAGTTGCTTTTCATCTCGCGTTTCAAAGATCTCACCGTAAGGCGCAATATTGGGATGAATTGAACCTTTTCGTCTAGGATCCACACCTGTTATGAGGTAATTAGCAGCTTGATTCACCAATGAGCTAATGGCTGCATCCATTAATGATACCGAAACGTGTCTACCCTCTCCCGTTTTCATGCGATTGATCAGCGCCAGTAAAATTGCCTCCTTCAAATGATGACCCGCCAATACATCAACCAGCGCTACAGGCATCTTCGTTGGTGGGCCATCGGCTTGTCCATTCATGTACATAAATCCTGACTCTGCCTGAATGATAGCATCATACCCGACCCTTTTAATGTCGGCTCCGTAACCCGTTATCTCTCCGTAAATTAGTTTTGAGTTTCTCCCACTCAACGTCTCATAATCAACCTTTAGTTTTTTGGCGTCTCCTGGTTTATAGCTCGCAATTACAATATCCGCTTCTACTGCCAATCTGTGCAAAACCTTCAACCCTTCGATTTGGCTTATATCCAGCGTCAGCGACTTTTTGCCCCAATTTGTACTTGTAAAATAAGCTGATCTATCACTGCTATCTTCACCTTTAACTTTCCAACTTCTAGTGACGTCACCTTTTGTTTTAGGATTTTCGATTTTGATTACTTCAGCGCCCAACTCTGCAAAGAATTGACCAACGCTCGGACCGGCTAAAACAGATGCTAATTCAATTATTTTTAGGTCCGTGAACATTTGACATAAGTTGGATTCTCTGATACCATAGATTCGAGTAAAATTTCATTTTTATCCTATTAAAATTAGCTTCAAAAAGTAACTTCGCAACTTGTTTTAAATTGAGCTTTTAGAATTAATGAGAATTTTAAGTATTATCGGCTATTTAGCAGCTATTTATGTTTTTTCAAGTTGTGCCACTATTGTTGGTGGAAGCAATTACAATGCAAAAGTGATGGTCAGGGATCATCGTGGAGCAAAAATTGAATATCAAGGGCAAGCCATTGGAATCGGAGAAGCATCTGTTCGAATTCCAAGAAAAAATGCGGATAAAGTAGTTTTCAAAATATCTGAGGAAGGCTGTGAAACACAGACTATGTCATTCAAGAAAAGAACCTTTAGAGGTTGGTCTTTTGTAGGAACACTATTTGGATGGACCGGCATAATAAATGGGATACCTATACCTTGGGGTATAATCGTTGATGGTGCAACCGGAGCTTGGTGGAAACCTGATATAAGCGAAAAAGGTGTACTAAAGATTGATCATAATCACTTTCTATACAATATTGACTATGAAGGGTGTGCTGTGAAATCTAAAAATAACCAAATAGAGAAGCCGACTATTGCCGAGCTACTAAGGGAATTAAAGAAACTTTTAGATGAAGGTATAATTACCCAGGAAGAGTATGACGCAGAAAAGAAGAAAATCCTAAATAGAGAATACTAAGAAACGCTGAATTTTCTAGACGTTTTCGCTATATTATGCCCCTACTTTTTTTCCATTTCATTCTATTTTCGCAATGATCGAAAGAACCCCAATTCTATTATTTTTTCTACTCATAGCTGGATTTTATAGCTGCACGTCCTCTGACGGGCTGACTTTAAAAACTGGTATTTGGCGCGGGGTTCTCACCATACAAGGTAACGAATTGCCAATGAATTTTGAGGTTGAGAATGAAGAAACACTTAAGGTATATCTTATCAATGCCGAAGAAAGAATAGAGCTTGACGAAGGTGTAATAAAGGGTGATTCGCTGTATTTACCTATGCATATTTTTGATGCCGATATTAAAGCGAAAATTACTGAAACCAGCATTTCAGGAAATTGGACAAAAAATTATGAAAACGACTATTCATTGTCTTTTGAGGCCTTTTATGATGACACGGACCGTTTTAGGAATACTACGGCATCACAAGTTTTTGACAGCAAGTGGAGAGTAACTTTTGTGCACGCTGAAGACGGTGATACTACTGAGGCGGTTGGCATATTTAAAAGTGAGAATAACAAAATGACCGGCACCTTTCTGACGCCTACCGGAGATTATAGATTTCTTGAGGGGACCGCCAATGATGAAGAAATGAAGTTAACCACTTTCGATGGGGGTCATGCTTTCTTATTTACCGCCACTACTGTTTCAGAAGACAGTATAACAGGCCATTTCTGGTCAGGCGCTCACTGGCATGAGACCTGGTATGCCGTACGAGATGAAAATGCAGAGCTTCCCAACCTTGATTCACTCACTTACATAAAGGAGGGCTATGATGGTCTGGACTTCGAATTTCCTAATCTTGACGGTGATATGGTTTCACTCTCTGACTATCAAGGCCAGCCTTTAATCATTAGTATTTTCGGCAGCTGGTGCCCCAATTGTATGGATGAAACCAAGTTCTTAAAGAAGTGGTACGATGAAAACAAAGATCGAGGTGTAGAGATACTTGGGCTGGCATACGAGGCCAAGGCTGATTTTAACTACGCCCGCAACAGGGTGCTAAAAATGAAGAATAAACTAGGTGTTGATTTTAACTATTTAATAGCAGGAACTAAGGACAAAGAAGAAGCAGCCAAGACCTTACCTATGTTAAACCATGTGTTGGCATTTCCCACAACCATATTTATAGATGCCGAAGGTGAAGTAAAACGTATTCATACCGGTTTCACCGGTCCGGGCACAGGGCATTAT
>JBCDHA010000534.1:0-3129 GCA_038750705.1 Bacteroidota bacterium | reverse complement strand
GTAGGCACATGAATGACCAGAAGGTCACAGTTCCGGAGATCTTTGAAGGTGATTTCAGATTTAAGAAAGTGTATGGAGGCATTAAATGGTTTCGCGGACTTTTCCATTTCTTCCAATAGATAGGTAGCCCTGGGCAGGTCTTCACCCGCAGTTCCAACAGAGTCCTTTGGATCGTTCCAAAAACGTTGTCCATGGGCTATGTCTATATAAATACGTTTGTCGTGTGATTTTACCAGGCTCCAGCTGTATAAGAGTAGTAGGAGGGTAAAGGCAATTTTGGATATCATCTTGTTTTAATTTTATTTACTTAACAATTATGAATATAATGACCGGTATCCCCCCACAAGGTTGCAGATTAGCGAAGTAATTATTCAGATCTCAAGGTGTCTACTGGATTCACCAAAGCTGCTTTTATCGTCTGATGGCTAATCGTGGCTACCGTTATAACAAACGCGATTAGAATAGCGGAACCAAAGATCCACCATGAAAGGTTGGTTCTATAGCTGTAATCATCAAGCCAACTTTGCATGTAGAAGTAGGCTATGGGAGTGGCAATTACGCCGGCAACAAGAATTAATATGCCAAATTGCTTTGATAGTAGTATCCAAATCCGACCAATACTAGCGCCAAGTATTTTTCGTATGCTAATCTCTTTTGCTTTTCGTTCTGCGAAGAACGAGGCCATAGCGAAAATGCCAAGAGCAGAAATGAGTATGGTGATAACACTAGAAACAGTGGCTAACTTACTTATACGTTCTTCATTCCTGTATTTTCTTTCCAGATCATCGCTCGCAAATTCATAATCAAAGGGACTGTCTGGATACATTGACTTATAGGTCCTTTCTATCTCTGTCAATGCGGTCGAAATATTTATGCTTGGGTTCACTTTTATGTTTATCACGGATGACCTGCCGATGAAGTCAAAGTAATAAATCGTTTGAGGTATAGGGTCATATGCCGTTTGGTTTAGCAAATTTTCAACAATACCAATTATGGTGAACTCTTCGCCAAAAGCGTCCATGTTTTTTCCAATTGGATCTTCAAAACCCAGGTAGTCGACGGCGGCTTGGTTGATGATCATAGTGAGTGAGTCTGTGGCCAAATTCTTATCAAAGTCTCTACCTTCCAGAATTTTCCAATTCACCACCTGTCCAAAATCGTGACCCACGGCGTTAGTGATAAACTGGTCCTGCATGCCTTCTTCTTTACCCTCCCAGCTAAAACCACTGTTATTAATCCATGTATTGGTAACTTCACTTTCTGATGTTGACACGGCAGAAGCAATGTTTCCTTCAATCAAGGCGTTTTTGAAATTAGGGAAGTTGTCATACTCTTCACCCGACTGAAAATACATTGTAATTAAGCCATCCGTGTCATAGCCTAATGGTCGATTTTTAGCATATTGAATTTGTTGATTAACCACCATAGTTCCGATAATGAGAATGATGGAAATAGAAAACTGGAAAACGACCAATACTTTTCTGAGCAAGCCTCCGCCCGCGGAAACTTGTCTTTTCAATGACTTAATCGGCGAAAATGATGACAATAATAAAGCCGGATAGCTGCCTGCGAGTATTGAAGTGAACAAAACAAATCCTATACTGGCTAACCAAAACGTTCCACTTTGCAATGGAATGGACAGTTCGATGTCTATGATCCGGTTAAAATAGGGCATTGAAATTACCGAAAGCACCAGTGCGGCGATAAAAGAGATAATGGTAATGAAGAGGCTTTCTGAATAATATTGGATTCGCAGTTGGCCCTTAAGAGACCCAAGTGATTTACGAATTCCAATTTCTTTGGCTCTTTTATCCGCGCGTGCGGTATTAAGGTTCATGAAGTTTATGCAGGCCAGTAGGAGTACAAACAGACCAATAATTCCGAATAACCAGACGTATGTAATTCTTCCACCCGAGTTTATGCCGTTCGTATAGTCACCATAGAGGCGCCATTTAGCCATAGGGTGTAGAAAAAGTTCGGGCTTAAATCGTTTGCCCTGATCTTCCGGCATATTGTCGTACTTCACCTGGTTAATGGCCATTGATGCGGTTTCCGGATTTGCATCCTCTTGTAACTTAACAAAAACCCGAAACCAACTTGCCCCCCATCCAACCCGGCCTTCAAGGTCGCGCATATCTTTATAAAACTCCCATTCACCCATGTAATCAATTTCGTTGAATTTGGTGTTTCCATGTATATCCTCGTAGACCCCTGCAACGACCAGAGTCCTGTCATCGGCGAGCGTCACACTTTCACCCATGGCCGGCTGATCTCCAAAAAAGGAGTTTTTAAATGATTCGGAGATCAGGATAGTATTAGGTTCTTCCAGGGCATTGCGTGAGCCCTGAATCATCTTTATGGATATGATTTCGGGTCCTCCGGGTTCAATGAATACCCCTCTTTTGCGGATTACCTTGTCGTTTACTTTGAAGACGTAGCTGTTATTGTAAGAGGATGTTACTACGTGTTCAAAGAGGTTAGCATAATCCTGCCGAAGAATAGGCGCTAATTGGAGAGCCTGACCTTGCCATGTCTGAATTTCTGATTCAAAAGTCTGATTTTGATAAACCTGAGCTATTCGGTTGTGGCTCTCATGATATTTGTTAAAGCTCGTTTCGTACTCTATCCAGACACCAATCAATAACGCCACTGCCATTCCAAGTGCAAGCCCGGCTATGTTGATCGATGAAAAAGCTTTATTACGTAGTGTATTACGCCAGTGAATTTTAAAATAATTTTTTATCATAACTAAGTTGTTTGAGTTTGACCATTTGTTTTTTAGAGCAAAAGGCCTGATATAGTTGACGACCTGATACCAGTAGTTGCGCTTAGCGCGAGTTGTTGTTTTTAAGGTTACAGTCGCATGAAATTTTTCATCCAAATCACCCAGCACTTCTTCAGCCAGTTCATCCTTGATAAACCACTCAAGCAGTTTTTGGGCGTATTTTGGAGGCCTTACGTCCATTTTACTCTGATCTTAAGCTTTCTACAGGATTAGTAAGTGCAGATTTTATGGCTTGATAGCTAACTGTAACTAGAGTAATGAGAAGAGCTCCCAAGCTCGCATAAATGAAAATCCAAATGGATATATCCATGCGGTAGTCATGCTTGGTAATCCAGCTATTTAAT
>JBCDHA010000533.1:0-3150 GCA_038750705.1 Bacteroidota bacterium | reverse complement strand
GGAAGTTTAAACTTGATACCTAAAGAATCTGCACCCTTACTGGTAAAAGCATGGACTGCCCCAGGGTAAGCAATGTATGTATAATCAGCACCAATACGGTCCATTTCTGCTTTATATGTTTCCACAGACTCTGCTGACACAAAAGGGTCATCAGCGCCATTACAAACGAGCACTTTCGCCTTTATACCTTCCTGTGGCATTATTGGAAGTTGTACACCGCTATGGAAAGCCACTACTGCGTCTAAATCCAAACCTGCATTCGCCATAGTCAGCGCTACACTACCTCCAAAGCAGTAACCAATGGCAGCAATCTTCTCAGGATCAACGTTTTCATTACTCTTTAGCAAGTCCAGCGCCTTTTCAAACCTCGCTTGTCCCTCACCAATATTAGTCATGACTGAACTACTGAATTTTCCTGCATCCTCAGGGTGATCAGCAACTTTTCCATCGCCATACATATCTACAGCCAGCGCCACATAGCCCAGTTCCGCTAACATATCTGCACGTTGACGTGTGTAGTCATTATGGCCCCACCATTCATGTATAACCAGAATACCTGGTCTTTTGCCTTCCTTATTCCTGTCGTAGGCAATGTAACCATTCATTGATGTAGAATCAGTTGAATAGTTTACCTCTTCACCTACCACCTCAGGTTCGGTATTTACTACAACTTCCTCTGCTTGAGTACTTTCATTGTTAGTGTTTGTTGAACATGCCGCCAACAGTAGTGACATAAAGAGACTTATAAGCGAAATTCTTTGGTTCATGATATTTTAAGTTGGTTTTGATGCAATTTTAACGAATACTCAAAATCTATTTAGAATAACAATGGTTTTTAAATCGTTTCGCGTTAACATCTTCGCCAGGCTGGCGGTAATTTTGATATTAGGCTACACGGGTATGTACGTACTTACTCAAACGTATTTCTGGCTGGTATCTATCTGGCTTTTTCTTTTCATGCTTATTTCCTTTTTGGACCTGGTCAAATTCATTGAGCGTTCCAAACGAGAGCTTAGCAATTTTCTGCTTGCCATACAGCAAAACGATTTTTCAAATACCTACTCGTTGAAGGCCCTGGATACGAACGATTTTGAATTGCACTATGCCTACACTACTATCACCGATGAATTTCAGAAATTGAGAAGGGAGAAGGAATCCAACTATCATTTCCTGCAAGCCGTAGTTGAGCACTCCGGAATACCCTTGATCGGCTTCAAAGAAAACAATCTGGAAATCACCTTGATGAATGATGCGGCTAAAGAATTGTTTCAAAAACCGTATCTGAAAAATGCCAAGGCCATCTCCAAGATTGACAGAAAGTTAGGCAAGTGTGTGTTAGAATTAAAAAGTGGAGAACGGGAATTACTGAAGATATTGGTAAATAATAAACTTTTGAGCCTATCAATAATAGCCAAAGAACTTAAACTGGATGATGAGCTATACAAACTAGTGTCTTTTCAAAACATAAAAGCAGAACTGGACGAGCAGGAGCTGGAATCATGGCAAAAACTGATCAGGGTTTTAACCCATGAAATTAAAAATTCAGCTATTCCCATATCCACACTTACTGAGGTGGTTAATCAAATGATTACAGAAAATAACGGAGAACTTAAGGACTTGTCCACGTTAGATCAGGAGGATTTGGCCGACCTGAAAATAGGCCTAAAGACGGTACAAAAAAGAAGCAAGGGACTGGTAAGTTTCGTAAATGCCTATGGGGAGCTTGCTAAAATTCCTCAACCTAAATTTCAGAAAGTGGATTTGAAGCAATTGACTAATGACGTTGTGACCCTACTGCAGCACGACATGAAGAAATCAAACATTACTCTAAAGAATGAAGTTCAGGCTAACCTTATGCAGATTGACCCTGAACTTGTAGAGCAGGTATTGATCAATTTAATAAAAAATGCCAAGGAAGCAGTACACGGCCGAGAGCAAGGGAAAATAGTGGTTCGCTCCACTACTGAAGCGGGCAGAACACTGCTCAGCGTGATTGACAATGGATCCGGAATAGACACCGAGACCTTGGAAAATATATTTGTTCCTTTTTTTACGACAAAGAAAGAAGGGTCAGGAATAGGCCTCAGCCTATCCAGGCAGATCATGAGGGCGCATAAAGGTGACCTGGTTGTGCAATCACAATTAGATAAAGGTTCAGAATTTTCCCTGGTTTTCTAGCTACTCACTGCGCAGTACATTGGCCGGATTACTTTTTGCCACTCTCCTAACTTGAGATAAGATGGTAACACCAAGGGATATTAACATTATTAACATGGCAATTATATAGGGCCATAAAGTAGCCTCAGGGGCTTCAGGATATATAGATTTGATAAGCTGAGTCATTTGTATCATACCTAAAGGCGCCCCCAATACAAATGCTATGATTAATATCCATATATAATCCTTATTTATATTTTGGGTAATACTGAAAAGGTTTGCGCCCAACACCCGCCTTACACTAAACTCCTTAAGCCGCTTACTTATGTTGTAAGCTATTAAGCCATATAATCCGATACAAGCCAGTACTAATGTCAACCCTGAAATGAATATAATAATGTAAATATTGGATCTGTTTTCCCGATAAAAATCATCCATAATCTGTGATTGATAAACACCTTCATAGGGATCATCGGGCGCTAGTTCCCTCCAGGTATCGCGCATATAATTGTTTATTTCTACTTCCTTGATTAGGGATGTTTTAACCGTTACATAGTTAAAATTTTCTTCTTTAACCGCTAAAAATATGGTTGGCCTAATCTCGAAATAGAAGTCATCTAACTGGAAATCTTCAACTACCCCAATGACATCATATCTCTTTCCCTCAAAAGTAAAATGATGGTTCAAAGGATCATCCCAGCCCATTTCGCTTAATAACCTCTGATTGATAACAGCTTTATCAACATCTGCACCTTTATTAAAATAACGCCCATCTGTCAACCTCAAGCCCATAGTTTTTAAATATGCCTCGTCGGTGAGGTATAGATTTACCTGTAAATCGTTGTCTTCATATTTAATTGTAGTCAACCGGTCATACAGTCCTATCTGCCCTTTTGAACCGGATACGGCCTGAATATCAGAATGCTGCAAGGCCTTATTTTTTAACCCGTTATACTCCTGTGCGTTTTTTACAGGTATGGTAATCACTCCTTC
>JBCDHA010000532.1:0-3152 GCA_038750705.1 Bacteroidota bacterium | reverse complement strand
TCAGGTGACAGTCATTAACTTTTGGGCAACCTGGTGCGGCCCTTGCATAAAGGAACTGCCTCATTTTGAAGCAGCTCGAAAAGCATATGGTGATAAGCTGTCGGTAAATCTAATCAGTTTGGACTTTGCCGATCAGTTGCCTAAGGTTCATAAATTTATGGAACGAAAGGGAATTGAGTCCAATGTATACCTTTTGGATGAGATTGATTACAATTCATGGATAGATAGAGTAGACAAAAGCTGGTCTGGAGCCATTCCTGCTACGTTAATTGTTGATGGTAGAACCGATAAAAGAAAATTTGTTGAAAGTGAGCTTACGGAGGCCGAACTTAATCGCTTAATTGAAGAATTTATTCAAAACCCTTAAAAACGTTGAGATATGAAAAAGAATAGTATTCTAATTGTTGTGTTTGGACTGATTCTATCTTTTGCAGGAAGCCCCGTGAAAAGTGGTTACGAGGTAGGCGATAAAGTGGAAGACTTTAAACTAAAGAGTGTTGATGGTAAAATGATATCACTAGGAGATTATGATGAGGCAGAAGGGTTCATTGTGGTATTTGACTGCAACACCTGCCCTTATTCAAAGGCCTATTTAAACCGAATAAAAGGACTGAATGAAAAGTATGCCGGTAAAGGTTACCCTGTAGTGGCTATAAATTCAAATGATCCCGTAAGGTCACCTGGTGATACCTTTGATGAAATGGTAAGTTATGCTAGTGAAAACGGCTATGAACATGCCTACCTCTATGATGAAGATCAGACAGTGGCAAAAAGATTCGGAGCTACCAATACTCCACATGTGTATATATTAAAAAAAGATGGTAACGCATTAGTGGTTAGCTACATAGGTGCTATTGATAATAACACTCGGGATGCCGCCGCCGCAGACAAGAAATATGTAGAAGATGCGGTAGACGCGCTACTTGACGGTAACAAGCCTTCTGTAAACAAGACGAAGGCCATCGGCTGCACCATAAAGTGGAAAGCCGCTTAAGCCTTCAAACCATCCGGTGGCTTAAAGCCACCGGATGGTTGACCTCTACCGGATGCCCAAGCCGAATATTAATTTAATACCACCTTTCTATCAACGGTACATCAATGCGGTACCGTCAGATGACCTTATCCCCGCATTAATTACAGGCGGTAATACTACAGCCGATCTATTCAGAACCATTCCTGAAACACTAGCGGACTATTGCTATGAAGAAGGTAAATGGAGCACACGCCAGGTGATAAATCATATGATGGACGCAGAACGTGTTTTTTGTTACAGGGCACTTACCTTTTCCAGAAATGACCGGACTGAGCTGCCCGGATTCGATGAAAACAGCTGGACGCCCCAGGCAAACGCATCGGGAAGAAAGCTTTCCAAGCTTATTGACGAATACCTGAATTTGAGGGCCTCCACGGTAAACCTTTTCAGTTCATTTACCGAAGAAATGCTGGATAGGAAAGGCACCGCCAGCGGAGTAAAGATGAATGTAGCCACTTTGGGGTTTCTCATTGCCGGGCACGAGCAACATCACTGTAAAATATTAACCGAGCGCTATTTTTCAAACTGAGGCTTTGTTTGTAATTTGCCGGAATGCGTCTCATTTTATACTTATCTCTAAGTATATGTTTTTGTAGTTGTATATCTTCCAAAAAAGTTCAAACTTTTAAACAGCTTAATGCCTTAAGCACTGACTTCCAACATCATAGTGGTTTTTACCTTTATGACCCTGCCGAGAAGAAAACATTGATCGATCACAACGGAAACCGGTATTTCACACCTGCTTCAAACACAAAAATTTTCACCCTCTTCACATCGTTAAAAGTATTGGGCAATGAGCTTCCCGGTCTCTATTTTAAAGAATCTGAAGACTCGCTTATATTCTGGGGAACAGGAGACCCAAGTCTGCTCTATCCATTACTACCGCAAAGCGCCGTAATTGATTGGCTCAAAAACATCGATAAACCCCTTTACTTTTCGTCCCTCAATTTTTTTGAACAACCCTTTGGCCCCGGCTGGTCTTGGGATGATTATCTGTACACCTATTCAGTGGAGAGAACACCGTTACCCTTATATGGCAATGCACTTATTGTTAGAAAGGAAAATGATAGCCCCTACTTAAGCATCGATCAACCCTATTTTAAACCAGACGTTTTTCTGGGAGACTCTATCAATGGTGAAACAGCTATTGTACGCGACATAGGTTCGAATAAAATGGTATATCTGCCATCACGAAACCAATCCAAATTTGAGCTGGAAGTACCGTTTAGGTATAACCCAAGTGTAGTTGCCTCGCTACTTTCCGATACGCTACGTAAGCCTGTGGGCGTATCTTACAGCGTTAAGCCAGGAGATGCAGAAATACTAAAAAGTATACCTACCGATAGCGCTTTGAAGGTGATGATGCAGGAGAGTGATAATTTTATTGCTGAGCAGTTGTTGCTGATCTGTTCCGGGCAGATCAGCGACTCACTGAATACTGGCATCATTATAAAATATGCAAAGAATGAGCTCATGGCAAACATACCGGACGAACCTCAATGGGTTGATGGCTCAGGGTTATCCAGGTACAACCTCTTCACCCCCAGGTCAATTGTATGGTTATGGGAAAGCCTGCTTAACGACTATGGAAAAGATCGTTTGTTTCCATTACTTGCTACCGGTGGAGTAAGCGGCACGATAAAAAATTATTATAAATCAGATTCACCCTATATATATGGTAAAACCGGAACGCTGAGTAACAACCACACATTAAGTGGGTATTTACTTACTAAATCAGGTAAAATCCTCATTTTTAGCTTTATGAATAATAACTACCCAACTGAGTCGTATCCTGTAAAGAAAAGAATGGAGAAAATTTTGTGGGAAGTGCGACAAAACTACTAGCATGTTCAAGACACTACTTTTTGTTTGTTACCTGGTTACTGTCTCGTCATACGCTCAAGATGTTGACAGTCTTGATATAAAAATAGGTCAGATGATTATGGTGGGCCACCCAGGGCAGGCCATCTTGAAAGATGATCCTACATTAGCCGAAATACGGGAGGGCAAAGTGGGTGGCATTGTGCTTTTTGAAAAAAACATCGACCCAAAAAACTCTTACATAAAATTCAAACAGCTAACCTGGTCATTGCAACACGCCGCGCCACTACCACTTTTT
>JBCDHA010000531.1:0-3165 GCA_038750705.1 Bacteroidota bacterium | reverse complement strand
CATTTTTCAATTGAACAATCCGGAAGGAGCCATGCCGGGAGTTTCATTAACTTCAATGGTACCGGAGGGGTTTGGCGAAAAGCAACTATTATTGATGCAGGCGGGTGGTCTGCTGATACATTAACTGAGGACCTGGATTTAAGTTATCGTGCACAGATTAAAGGCTGGCGGTTTAAATTTCTTGAAGACTGCATAGCCCCGGCAGAACTACCGGTAATTATGCCAGCCATTAAGTCTCAGCAATATCGCTGGAACAAGGGTGCAGCTGAAACAGCGAAAAAGAATCTTGGCAAAGTCTTTAATTCCGACATCAACTTCTCAAATAAGTTACATGCCGTCTTCCATTTGTTTAACAGCTCCGTATTCGTTTGCCTACTTTTAGCCTCAATCCTCAGTATACCTATGCTTTATATTAAAGATGCAAACCCGGAGTTATCATTGCTGTTTGATTTAGGAAGTATATTCCTGATAGGATTCTTTTCTATCGCCATCTTCTATTGGGTGTCGAGCAAAAATACTTTTCCTCATGATACGGCTAAACACTATTTTAGAGTATTCCCGATGTTTTTGATTGTATCTATGGGATTATCATTGCACAACGGGTTAGCGGTTTTAGAGGGATTATTAGGGTTTAAGAGTCCCTTTATTCGTACCCCAAAATTCAACATCACCGATAAGAAGGAAAGCTGGAAAGGTAATGTATATGTTAAATCAAGTTTTACATGGCTTACCTTACTGGAAGGCATGCTCTGCCTTTACTTTATTGGCGGTATAGCCGTAGGAATTTCTTTGCATGACTGGGGGTTAATAATTTTCCATGTCATGCTGGCAATGGGTTTTGGGAGTGTGTTCTACCATTCTGTGAAACCCATTCGCCATGCGGGCTGATCAACATCGGCTACTGCAGTACTTGTTCATCACCCTTTCAGGTGCTATCTACATTTACCTTTCCTACTTTGCTCAGCGCTACAATGGTGTTCCGCTGATTTTCTCATTTGCGCTTCTCTTTCTTTTTTATTGGTATACGTATCAAAAAGCTATCATACAGTGGAAGCAATTGATTCTCATAAGCCTACTCTTCCGACTATTATTGCTGTTTTCGATTCCAAACCTTTCTGATGATATCTATCGATTTATTTGGGATGGTAAATTGCTGGGAGAAGGTATTCATCCGTTTGCTCATTTACCGAGCTGGTTTGTAAATAACGACCGGCTTCCCGAGTCCCTTGATCTCTCATTGTACAATAGGCTTAATTCTCCCGATTACTTTACTATTTACCCACCATTCGCCCAGTTGGTTTTCTGGTTATCAGCTCATTCAAACAGTATAATTGGCAGCGCAGTAATCATTCGACTTTTTATTATTGGGGCAGAAGTTATATCAATTTTTTTCCTCACTAAGGTTTGCGAAAGCTATAACATTCCAAAAAAACACGTCTTACTTTACGCCTTGAACCCTCTGGTTATATTAGAACTAACCGGGAATTTACATCTGGAGGCGTTTATGATAGCCTTCGTTGTTCTGGGGATCTATTTTTATAAGGCCAGAAAACCAATTAGTGCGGGTGTTGTACTTGCTCTTGCGGTAGCTGCCAAACTTGTACCTCTGGTTCTTCTGCCTACATTTTTACGGAGGCTTTCTTTTAAAAAACTGATTTTACTTTTCTCAAGTATTCTTATTTTTTTGATTATTCTATTTTGGCCGTTATACGAACCCGCATTAGTCAAAGGCATGACCGAGAGCATATCTCTCTATTTTCAAAAATTTGAGTTTAATGCCAGTATATATTATTTGGTTCGTGAGATTGGGTTTTATGTGAAGGGGTATAATATTATTGGCATAGCGGGTCCGTGGCTATCAATGATCACTTTTATATTGATAATTGCCATAGCTTTACTTGCCAATTCTAAAAAGGTAAGTACACCTACCACTTGGCTATGGATCTTATTTACTTATTTCGCTTTCGCCACAATTGTACACCCGTGGTATGCCACTTCTTTGGTAGCGTTATCGGTGCTTACTACTTTTCGATTTCCAATTGTATGGTCAGGGTTGATATTTCTATCCTATTTGGGATATTCTGAAACAGGTTTTAAAGAGAATATGTTAGTAGTGATACTGGAATACGGGCTGTTATATATTTTTATGATTTATGAACTTTATAATGCATTGGGTAAAAGAGACTTATTTAAAAAAAAGAAGCTACTTAAATAAGCTATTAGTTTTAGTTGTTTTTGTTCTTCCATTCAGATGTATGTCGCAAAAGAACTTCGATAAGAAAATTAATGCACTTTTGAGTCATTCGGTACCTTTAATCCATGAGCATGAACTGAATGACAATTTTCAAAACGGTGAATTTATGCTGTTAGATACGCGATCATTGGAAGAATATGAGATTAGCCATTTAGAAGGCGCACATTTTATTGATTATGGTGGATTTACTTCAGAGATGGTAAAGGATATAAATAAAGATCAGCCTATTGTCTTGTATTGCTCAGTGGGCTACAGAAGTGAAAAAATAGGAGAGAAGCTTCAAGAACTTGGCTATACCAGAGTTTATAACCTTTTCGGGGGCATTTTCGATTGGAAGAATAAAGATAACCAGGTTGTTAACTCTCAAAATATTCCAACCGATAGTGTTCATACTTACAACCGAAATTGGTCACAATGGCTGGAGAAGGGCATCAAGGTTTATGACTAATCTGTTAATAGTATTTTGTAAGAATCCGGTACTAGGCAAAGTAAAAACACGATTAGCCAAGAGTATTGGAGATGAAAGAGCTCTCGCTGTATATAAAAAATTATTGGAGCATACTTACAGGGTTGCCAATGAATGTACGGGCGATTATGCCGTATACTATTCTGACTATGTGAATAAAAACGATTTATGGGCTGAAGCTAGTTACAAAGCGCTTCAATATGGAGGTGATATCGGTGAGCGAATGAGCAATGCTATTTCTGACGGGCTGACCAGAGGTTACCTTTCGGTTGTGTTGATTGGTGCAGATATCTATGAATTGAGTTCAGAGGTCATTGATAAGGCATTCTTTGCACTGAAGAGCAACGATGTTGTTTTAGGGCCTGCCAAAGATGGAGGCTATTATCTTTTTGGCATGAAAAAGCCTTGCCCTGAATTATTTCAATTGAAGAAATGGAGCTCTTCT
>JBCDHA010000530.1:0-3182 GCA_038750705.1 Bacteroidota bacterium | reverse complement strand
CTGAGGGCAGTACGCATAGCCCCAACACTGACTTTCCGATGTAAGCGATTTTCAATTTCTGATTTAATAGTAATGCCGTATGCGTTTTCAAAAAGGATAGCCACTGTCAGCAGTACCACTTCTTCAAACTCTCCGATAGAATACTTTCCCATTTAGATTTTCATTTAAATCCTAAAAGTAATTAAAATATAAAAGTCCTAAACGGAGTTTTTATGAGAAGGTTGTTGAGGCAACAGGTCTTTTTGAAAAGCGGTTAAGATTTTGTCACTTGAATGGGGTCAACCTAATGCCTTCAGGGTTTTGATATCCCTGATCAGCCGTTTCATTTCAAGCTCTAATGTACCATTATAGACTCCTCTTATCCGGCCTTTTTTATCTACCAAAATAAAATTTTCGGTATGCAAAAAGTCATTGGAGTTTTTAACCATTCCAATTTCTTTCTCAGCGAAATAGGAGTTTCTGGCAAGGTTATATATTTCATCTTTATCACCAGTTACAAAGTGCCATCGGTCGGAATCAATCCCTTTGTTTACAGCATACTCTTTCAATACGGAAACAGAATCTACCCATGGCATCACCGAATGGGAGAGTAGTTTAATGTCCGTCTCACCTTTAAATTGGTTATGGATGATCTCCATATTGGCGGTCATTTTGGGGCATATGCCGGGGCATATCGTGAAGAAAAAGTCGGTTACGTAAATACTTCCGCTCATGGTCTTATTTGAAATAGACTCCCCATTCTGATTGACAAATTCAAAATTCTCTATCTTGTGTATACCAGCGAACTCCTCAGTATCAGGAGCAATCCATTGAGGTGTGAAATCTGCCTGGTTGTAAAAAGGTAAGGGAACCTCCTCAGATACTTCTCTTTCCAGGCATCCAGCCAATATGACTAGTAATAAACTAATAGATAAGTGCTGTATAAATACCTTTTTCATTATTCACTGATTTACAATTTTTTAAACCGATTAACCCATACCTCCGGCCATCTTTCACCACATAATTGGCACGTATTTTACCAGACACCTCCCACATTTTTTGAGCCCCCTCTTCTTTACCAAGGTGGTAGGTAAGCTGTTTGAATAGGCTTCCTTGATTGAACCATTCTTTCTGCATGCCTTCATGTTCCCCCTTCACAAAATAATAGTCAAACTTTTGGTTGCCATTGACCCACCAGCCCTGATGCCTCCCGTTCTTTTTGTTATCTGCATAATAGCGTGTTTCCATAAGAGCGCCGTTGTCATAGTATTTCCGGGCTTTACCTTCGCGTAGACCGTTCAGGTACCCGGCTTTCATTTTTAGCTGACCATTAGGATAATAGTCTACCAGATAGCCGGAGTATTTTTTACCATTTACCAGAATTAAAGAGCCATTCCGACTTACTTTATGTTCGGAGACCTTAAGGGTATAGTCCGGGATTTGTTTATTTATGTCACCTTGCTTAGCCGGTTTAGAACAAGCGACCATAAACAAACACAAGAAAAGGGCTAATTTGAATATCATATTAATTTGAAACCGTACCCGCTTCTCCATAGAATCCACTGCCATTTATGTAAGGATCAGCATCCGTTATGTGGTAGTGGTAGATGCCATCAGGATAATCGGTGGTAGCATGTTCATGCCCATGAAAATCGTCAAGATTGGCATTCGTTACCCGTGCACCGTTTTCCATTGGCCCATATACCGGAAAGCCATCAAGGAGCCAACCTAGCAACGCATCTGAGCCCAGGGTTTCGGTAAGAAACGTTGGTTCCTGGTGGTAATGATATTCGCCCTGGGGCTGTGGGTGCCCAAGGTATTGATCAAAAGAATTAATTTCATTCGTCAAGGGTTGGTTATTAGGCCCGGCATATTGGTTGTAAAATACAACCCCGTTCAATGAGACACCAATGGCTCCTAAAGAGGTAGCTTCCGGGTTTTCCGCAGCTCTCGGCTCCATCGGTATTTTTAGTACAATATTTTGAGCAACAATGGAATTGGGGTTAAGCCTAAAGTCAGGGTTGGTGCCGTTATAGGCTTCATACCTTGGATCTGAGGTGTCAAAGTAAGGACTGCCATGGTTAGGAACATCATCCGTTTCAATGACCACAAATGGTTCTCCGTTTACCATCTCACCGTATACGGTTACATTATCAGTAAACTGCTGAAATATAGATGAAACTTCTACCTGGTCGCCTGATGAATCTATGACTTCGTCATCTTCACTACTACAGGACAATCCAACTAGCGCTAGCAAAACAAATAATCTGTAATTCATAGTCGTTAAGTTTTAAGTTCCGAAAGCACTTCTCTGTCCTTTCATAGTAGTAAAACCGACCAGTTAGAAATTATACCACCCCCCTTTAAAAAATTATCCTTGCCTCCACCGGGGTTTCAAATTCCGGTGAGCGGCGGTTAGACGTCTAGAGGACAGTAGGATGCTTCTTTAATAAGATAACAAGGCAATATTTTGTATGCTTGCTATAGGCCAATACACAGACCGAATTTGTTATCCGGTTTATCCTAAAAAACTCCACCCGATTTCCGGATGGTCACGTTTAAGGTCTTATCAGTGAAAGACTCTTGAATGAATCCCTTAGTACACGAGCTCTTCAAATGGGTTTTTCTTCATATTCTGAAAAACTCACTTTCCAAGTTCTGATTAGCTATGAGTTCAATTTGCTCTCTCAAAAACATAGGGCACTTGCTCGCCACCGCCTGAAATTAAGGCTTCAATAGTATCGTCCTTTTTTGAGTAAGCTATCTTTTTTGGGAATTCATTTTCCTCATTTTCACATGTAAAGCTATAGCTGTTCATTTCGGAAACTTCAAAAACGGTAGCAGCTGATTCTCCCTGGCCCGTCACTTTAAAAAGCCATTTGCCCCCCGATTTAACAAATTGAATATTCTCTTTCCAGAGGGTATCATTTTGCTCCAATGTGAAACCCAGGCCTTCGTATTCTGATGAGCTACGCTTAATCCAGTTTTCATAGGTCTTTAAGTCTTTCTTGTCATTGACCCGTTGCCAATTACCTGTCAGCCAGTCAAATCCTTCTGCCTCAGGCTCCAACCCCAAAACATTTTCCATGAAAGCAAAAGATTCCTTTTTTACACTTTCCAAAGACTTAGAAGTGAGGTAGCTGGCAATAACGTGATGTTTGGCATCCGGGAAAGCTACTTTAACCTTTTCACCTTCAGGCGTT
>JBCDHA010000529.1:0-3182 GCA_038750705.1 Bacteroidota bacterium | reverse complement strand
AGTCTCAGTCACCTATTCGGTAGATACTCACCTTTTTCAATGAACAATTAAGAATGAAGAATGAGCAATAATGCCTAAGTGATAACCAACTCTTAATTCTTAATTACTAATTGCCAATTGCCAATTGTCCAACACCTCTTCGGTAGATACTCACTTCAAGCCGCATTCGTTTCGTCATGTGATGATGATGACAGTCTCAGTCACCTATTCGGTAGATACTCACTTCAAGACTACATTTTCATAACCCGTTGATTCACAGTTAAATACACCCCATTTTTACCCGGCCAATAAGGCCTTTTTAGGCATTTGCTAATTTCCAAGCATTTTTTACAAAATTTCAAAGAGCTATTTTTTGCCACTTCTACATCACAGAAATAATGTATTTTGATCACCTGCTAAATAGGCCCAAGCATCGCCCAATTTAACGATAATATGCATCTGTTTGAATAATATTCTTGGATCTTTAGCACAAAAAGTTTCTTACCCGGTTCATCATTGATACAACCGTTATTAAACATTTCCGGCACATCAAATCCTTAATTAATTAGGATTTTACCTACAAATACAGGGTGTTGCGTACGTTTATAACTTTCACTGACCACTAATTGCATGCGATTATCACTTATGTCATATAAGTACGAATGATACTTACGATAGCCATTTTACCTCATAGTATATTTAAAGCAAAATCAATAATGAACCGTTCATTACCATTGGAAGAACATATACAAAAATTACGTCAGGAACTGGACGAGCTTCACGAGTCAAAATTTTTACTCGAACAGGACTTGAAAAAAGAATCGCACCTCAGAACTGAAATGCAGGAGTTCATTGGCAACATTCATGATAGTTGTCAATCCTTATTAGATGATGAAGCCAATAAGCTGGAAGCGACAGAACTCGCTCAAAATCTGCTTAAGAACATACGTGATTTTGCAAAGGAATATAAATTGAGAATCTAATCTCACGGATTAAAACCACTTAAATCCAGGGCCAGTCTCCTCACAAAACGCTCGAAGTCATTCGCCTGGGCTTGCCTACGCGCTATCCTCAAATGGCACGCTTTGTTTGTAACTGCCAGCTAACGTGCCAGGGTTTTTCCAAGGATATCTATTCCAGAGGTTTGAGCACAAACATTAAAAATACGATGACCCCAATCAGAGCGAAAGCGCCAATCTCAAAGCCTGAAATCATGTTGCTGCTTTCAATGATCCGATTAGATTTTTCCATCTCTCTCTTTGCCTCCCGCATTTGAATCGCCGCCAGGCCGTCAAGCTCATCAAGTACGTCGATAATTTTGTTCATCACCTGAGAATCGGCTAATGAACCGGCATCTTCAAATTGTTCCTCTTTTGCTTTGGTTGAATACAACTCATCTAACTCAACCTGCAACTGATTAAATTTCTGTTCTTCCACAGGTGTGAGCTGCGTTTGCGCATATTCTGATACCAAAGTATTGATTGAGTCCTGAATAGAATAATCCGGTTTTACAGAAGGGGTGTACAGACTTACTTTTTCAAGATCCAGCAAACGACTAATCTTGTAGATATGATCCTTAGAAGTTAGTCTATCGTTGTAAACAGAGGTGAACGATTCCTGAACAATACTAAAGTGACTCTTATCGAGCTTATGAGTGGCCAAAACCAATAAAAAAACAACGATTAGAGAAAGTACGGCCTTAGTAATCGACCAAATTCCAAAATTCCAGCGCATATAATCTTTACTGAGCAAACACACCCGGTCATGTTTTGTTTCTGGTTTGAAGCTAACCTTGAATAAATGGTCAGGAATGCAACTTATTCCAGATCATGCTCAGTCTACGTATCCTGATAAATCTTGTATCATTAGAACTCAAAATATGATCAGTGCACGATAAGCGCTCCTCATTAAATACTTAGGCCAGCGACCGGGTTTTGACGGAGTTAGAACGAGTCAGTACTGACATTAAAATCAATAAGATCCCCAAAGGCATCAGCGTCGATACGATAGAGAGAATCAAAAAGTAGTTAGAAAATAAGCGAACACCAAAGTAACTAAATACCCCTTGCCCAAAGAGCAATAATTCAGAAAGTATCAGACCTATAATCAGAAGATAGTTACCCGACATTGTTTTCCAAGAGTGTGGAAGTAGTTTTTGTCTATATAAAATAAGGAGTAAAGCGAAAGTAAAAAAGCCAATCATCACCAAATGAATGAATCCAATGACCGTAAAGGGCACAGTAGTATTAATGAACTTTTGAACGGTGGCGAAACAAGCGACAAGTTGAAATAGTATTTTAAGGAAATAAGCAAAAAAGCAAAGTGCCAGCATCAGTCCGCCCTTTTTCAAAAGAAAAAAATTGAAATGCTTCGATTTCATATAGATATATAGAGCAACACCTTGAAGGGCCGCTCCTGAAAAAGCAACAGGATAAATAGCAACGTAATCAAAGGCCCATAACACAGAAAGTGCAAAAAGGGGCGCTATAGATGCATTCATGCACAAAAAAATTGTCTGGGTCAGCTTTTCAGGCTCATCCTTTAAAAGAAAAGCCGTGATCCCAAAAACGAAAAAGCCATTGTACAAAAAATGTAAATACCAATAAATGGAAAGGTTATACCAGTGCGTACCGCCCATATCATGCGCCATAAAATAACCCAATGCATAGGGGCCTAAGCTTGACAAAACCAGGTATATGCCTCCCCATCTTAAAAAAGCAAAGTAGGATCTATTATTTTTCGTGAGCTTAAAGATGAGATAAACCAGGTAGTATGAGCAGAACAGGTATAAAGTTGAAAAAGTAATAGAAACCGGCCCATACCCCTGAAAAGGAAAAGAAAATAACATCCCGGCCACCGTGATCTGCGTCAACCAAAATAACCGGTTGAAATGCTTCTTTTTCCCCGGCAGGAGGTATTGCGCGCAAATAATATAAACCCCGTTATATACCCAACCCAGCAGAGCTATATGCGAATGTGTATGCAGGGCATATTTATAGTTGAAGAAAATAGCGCCAATCTGAATCCACCGTAAGATCAATCCAAAACTTGCTGCTAATAGTAAAAACATCAAGGTCACACGGACTTGATTTTTCATTCTCCAAATCTGGGGATTATTGGTTTGATTATTACAGTAAAAGATAAAAACCGAAATCTATTTAGTTCAGTAAAAGCACATCATCAATGGCATGCATGGTGCCTTT
>JBCDHA010000528.1:0-3197 GCA_038750705.1 Bacteroidota bacterium | reverse complement strand
TTCCATTCTTCTATTTTATCATGAATGAACTTGATGGTTTTTTGAAAACCTGACATCTGCTCTTCTTTGGCAATATGTGATTTTGCCCAGGCTTCGTTCTTATGGTGTAACAATTCATATACTATCTTTGAGTGTTCGTCCTTTTCAAATTCTTTGTCTTCAAATTCTTTTTCCCCAAGTAGGGCGTAGTGTTGCAACTCGGGTGGGAGCGTCTCCCGAAATGTAGCGTCTAACCGCGAATAAGTGCTGTATGCAGAAATACACTTATGCTCGTCTTTGGTCCATTTTTTAAAATCTGGAATCTGGCCTAAAAGCTTGGCATTTCTCACGCAAATGATCGTATTATCATCTATAGCAATGATTTCGTCCAGCTTACTGAGCCCTTCTTTTATATCGCCTGAAGGTATAGTTAGAAAAATACCAAAACCATTGTTACCCAGTTCATAAATTATCTTCTTGACTTTGTTTTTTTTTGCCCCCCCTACACCCGTAATGGCTATGAGGTCTTTGAATCGAAGTGGCCTAAACCCTTTTTCTGCTGCGGTAAGTGACCGAATTAGGGATTGTAGTAATTCTTTGTTATTCTCTAGTCTATCTTGTTTAGACTTGGATTGATCCTCTCTGGACTTCGGATCATTTTTATGGTCAATGGCCGGGTATATCTTTTGTTCAAGTGTTTGCTTATCTGCTTCATTGTAGCAGTCCATCAGCGAAAGGGTATTCCTGTTGGTTTTTGCTAACTGAACAATCTTTTGGACTTCTTCCTTTGCACGGTCTTCTAACTTATCCCACAGTTCACCTTCTTTGCTATTCGGCTTCGGTGTATACTTCTTGCTTTCATTTAGTAATAGATCATTGACCAGGGCCGGCAAACCTTGCGCCTCGACCAAATTTTTTAAAACCGAATGCTTTAACAGCTCGTCATGGACATAAAAATATCCCTCATACCATAAATTGAAGGTCAGTTTTAATTGGTAGTTCATCAGAAGCCTCCAAATAGGATCGGAGGCCTGAAGTTTAATTTTGAGCTTCTCCTCTATTTCCTGACTTGCAGAATGGTTTAATTCATCGGGGATGATCTTTTTAATTACACTGCCAATATCATGGATACCAAGTCCGGTAAAAGACCAATTCGCCTTATGGAACAGTGAAATTAACTTAGGGTAAGCGATTATTTGATCTTTAAATTTTTCAGAGAACGATACAGCAACATAAACCCGAAATGTTGATTGCTTCTCGAATGTCCAAAGAAGATTTATGAAGGATTTCATCGTCTTCTTTGGAAACTGTGGTAAATCTCTCAAATAAAAAATATCTTCCAGGTTATCAATGATCAATAGCAGACACTTTTCAGCATCCAGTGGATTTTCTTCAAAGACCTTAACCAGGCCATGAGCTCCTTTTTCAAGCGTTTTCACTATGTTTTCCTCAACGCTTGTTTTACGAGTATTTATATTCGCTTTTGCGATTGCTGTAGCCAGGCTTTTAATTGGGTTGGGGCCTGGCCTGCATCTGGCGACCTCCCATTCATGAGGATCCTGATCAAAAAAATGTGAAACCTGTGCGGCCGCTACACAATTTAAAAAAGAGGTTTTACCAGAACCTTCAGGACCCGTAATGAATATAAATTTGTTGCTGTGCAGACTACGAAAAAAAGTCTCTATCTCATTCTTATTATAATAAAAACTTGAAAAATCCTCCGGTTCAAAAGGTAGTAGTCCTTTTAAAGAGCGTTTATGTTTATTGACTTTCATTGTCTTTCTACGTTTGAAAGAATATTTCTCATCAGCTGATCTGAAAGATTATCTAGTCTTATTATTTCTTCCCTAAATGCCCGCCTCTGGGCTCTTTTTACCTTTCTATCACCTGATTCTTCAATATCACTACTTCTGTTTTTCTCAGTTTCCGATTTCTGATCCAACCACTGCTTATACAGTTTTTCAAATGCTGCCATCTTCTTTAAATCAAGCCAGATTATATTGGGTGTAAGATGCACCGGCAGGCATTTATAAAGGCCCGTCATTAGCATATTTCGAAAACCCGGATCTTTGAACCTTGGAATCCATTTCGGAAATAAGAGTGTTATCTTGGCGCCATCAAATTCCTTAGGACTAATGGACTCGGTTTGCTTTTTAGAAGGTTCTGATTTTCTGACGCCCGGGTTATTGTCTACCCGGACAGGTTCGTCGATTTTATTGAACGAAGCACCCTCCGGAATGGTCTTTTTGTCGTTCAAAAGCCTTTTAAAATGCGGGATCAGCTTCTCTTTGAAAGTATTGGCATCTTTTCGACTAGTGAATTCTTTCTCCAGTAACAATAAGAGGTTTTTCTTTTTATCTATAACAAAAATCCAATAACCATCTCCTTCCTTATTTACCACATAACCATCACGGTTAGTTCCGCAAATTATGGCATCTATAAGCACTTCTTTTTGCTCTTCTAATCGGTCGCTAAAGGCACTTGTGAAAATATATTCGTTATTGATTTCAAGTCTAATCTCATGTTGCTTATGGAGTAGCGGACGCAACAAGATATGCTCTATGATATGAAAGCCTTCCGCTCTTTTATTTAGGGCGCTGAATTTATTTATCAGGGTGTTGACATCTGCTTCTGCCATTTGAGCCGAAGTATATTCAGCAAGTAAGATATTCTCCTTGGGGGTTTCAAAGGTCAATGCATAATTCTCTACTTCAGGGTCAGGCTTGATTATTCTATAACTATCTTCCAATGCGCCATAAAACACTAGATAGTCAAGTACTTCGGTATGGCTGGCCAATTTGAAACGCATCGATCTTTTTTCATCTTTATTCTCTTTTTGTGATGCTGATCGGCCAAATTTATAGTGCTCTGTCAGAGAGATTGAACCCTGGTTTTCTTCAGATATATTTAACAACAACGAAAGCCTAGTTTTAAAAACATAACCTCTTGTGGGATTTGGTGATGTATAATTATATCCTCGGTTTCTGTTCCTACTTAATGATTCGTACTGCTTAAGGAGAGAAGACTTTAAAGAGGCCAATGTACGATTTGGATCGTCATTTTCGGCTATACCATATGAGGTACTCAAATCAGTACTTTTCAGGTCGTTGAATGATTCTGAAAATCTGGCAAGAAGATGATCCAACAGTCGGTTTTTCCTTTCTAAGAAACTGTCGTTTACCAGTTCTTTTAAACGTTCTTCGCTTAAATCAGGGCTG
>JBCDHA010000527.1:0-3204 GCA_038750705.1 Bacteroidota bacterium | reverse complement strand
GCCGTCTTTCAAGCGCATAGCAAGATTACCGGCAGATAAAATGCCTTCTCCATCGATTCTCCAAAAAGCCAATGCATCTTCTTTTCCGTAGTTTCTTACTATGATAGCTCCCAGATGATGCTCCGGATACTTTTGCCTGATCTGAGCAGCAAGTTCGGTTAATGTAAAATGCTCATAATCCGGTGCATTCTCATCTACTGTTAAGGCAGCGGCAGGATTTACTTTGTTTACCAATTTTTCCTGGTCTCCATCATAGAGTAAATAGGCAGCTGGAATTAAAATCAATATAAGTAAACCAAAAAATGCTCCGGTAATGGCATAAATAAGCTGAAAAGGTAACCCTATCACTCCTAATACAGTATGAGCATTGGTCCAAATAGATTTCCATTCACCTTCTTTCACAAACGCATAAAACTTGGTAAGCAGATTTTGCCAGTGAATAAGTAACCCCGTAACGATGGCAAACAAAAAAAAGAGCGCAACAAAACCTGACAGGTAGAGACCTATGACAGGTATTTGCCTGAAGTAGTGAAGAAAGTAAATGGTGTCGCTGACCGTGGTCAGTGGTTTCCTTACATCTTGCACCTGCATAGTTTCGGGGCTAACATAAGCCGCCATACGTTCGGTGGTAGAATCTGTTTTATTCACAGCACCGTACACATACACCACCGGAGATTCATCTCCTGGTAATCTAATTGTGGTATTCTGATGATAGTTTAATCCACCGTAAGCGCTATCCACCTTTTGAAGAGCCTGGTCAAGGTTAATATCTTCCTGAACCGGTTGCCTCATATCGGGGTTTTCCCATTGCGCCACCTCATGTCTGAAAAGTGAAAAAGCCCCGGCATAAAAGATAACAAAAAGGGCAAAGCTGATTACAATACCGGCCACGGTATGCGTGTGGAAAAGAACGTTGTAATTTTTAGTACCTAACCCCTTAAGTTTTTTCATCACATAAAAATTAGAAGACTGCTAATAGCAATAATAGCCAATAAAATGCTCCATGCTTTCCATACTTTCTTTATCATGAAAACCATAATCATAAAGCCTATCCAAATCAGAAAAGAAGAATAAGTTGACGTTAAAAGTACCGGAGTATCATTGGCAACGTTTTTGGCAAGTGCGATATGCAATGTGGCCGTTGCCGCATAAGCTCCAAAGACGATTGCCAGAATTTTACTAAACCTGGACCAGCCGGATGATAAATATTTAGATCTTGCAGGCATTTAAATCAAATCAACCAAGATCATCAATATACAAAATACGCCCCATATCCATACCCATTTTGCATTCATTTTAATAGATAAAATAACCGCCGATAGTATAGCCATAAATGCAAGCATCCAAAATATTAAGGCGGTAGCAAAATCATATGAAAGATTAAACAAGACTAAAGAGAGTAATGCCAGGGCGCTGGCTATGAATAGAGACGCTTTATTATTCCAACCTGTCCGTATTCCGTACTCAGGGAAATACTTAGAGGTACTGTAGAAAGAAAAGCAAGAAATTACTAAAATCGCCAGCGCCATATGTATACTGATTAAATTAATCTTGAGTTAAGCTATGTATAGATAGGATGGTACCCCCTACTACATCAAATGCCTTAGCCACTTCACCGGTATTAATATTATACGAATAATATTCATTATTTTCATCTGAAGCTATCGGTAGATAGACAATTTCACCGTCAAGAAGAGCGCTAGTTACTGCAAAACTGGAAATATTTGGGAGGCCAGGGATTATTTCAACAGTTTGATCTACTAAATCGAAAATGCACCATGCCCCATTTTTAGCTGTGAATAGAATACTTAAGGCAAGGTCTTGATCTTCTTCTGTGAAATTTTCGAATCCTCCTCTTTCTTGCAATAGTGCAAATATTTCTGCCGGAGTATCCACCGCTACGGTACCAATGGCCTTGTTATTTCCTATGTACTTTTCTAAGTAGAAATTTTGAAGTGCCAAATTGGCAGGATTAAGAGTCTGAGCTACATTAAACTGGTAGGACTCGTCAAGTCCTGAACTCGCATCAATTTTAAAAAGTAGCGCCGGTGCAAGGTTTTCTAAGTCTCCTAGCGTACCAAAATAGGCATCTCCATTTTCTGTGTACACTGAATTTGCACCTCCAGCCCATGTAGTTACTTTCTGATTAATATATTGTTCCTCAATAAACTGCCCTGTTTGTACATTAGCCACATGAACAGTTAATGAATCGGGGATAACTTCGGAACTCGTTCTTGTCAAAGCATATACCAGGTTACCGGAAAAGTAGAAATCCATGTATCTTGGAAATTCATCTGCTTGAAGATAGGCGTCTTCCATATTGATTTCACCTATCTCGGTCATAGATATAGGGTCAAAAACGGTAATGGCTTTTTCACTCTCATCGTGCAATACACCTAATCCTTCGTCACGAATGTGCATCATAACACCACGCTCACCAACGGGAATGCTACCCACAATCTCAAAGCTCTCATCCTGTCGTACTTTAACTTTAACCATGGCATCGTCATCATTAGGATCTGCCATGTACAGTGCATTGTCAAATACATCTCTGGGGAAAAAATTCGCATAGTCCGTGCCCCCAACGGAGAGATCCGCAACCCCTCCCGGTTCAGGTAGTGTTTCGAAATACTTTGCTATTTCTGTTTGACCCGGGGTCTGTACTGCAATAACATATCCCTCCTGCTTATATAAATCTGATTGACTTGTCTCATCATCATCATCCCCACATGACAACAAAAATATTAAAGTCGCTGCGAAGCTTATTAATTTCAATTTATTCATTTTCATTCGTATTAATTTATCATAAAGTTTACTTTCATCGCCCCGTTTACACCTGGTTTGGGAATTCTGAAATTATCAAACAACTGCCTGTCGAGTACATTATTTACAGAAGCAGATACCGTCCAGGATGGCGAAATTTTTACTATGGCACTAAGATCAACCTGGTGCTGTGCAGGTACAATGTTGAAGTCATTTGAAGAGGATTGATCCAAAACCTCCGTAATGCTAAATTCATTTGTGTGATAATAACTCGCATTAAAGGTGACTTTATCCTGCATCCCAAATAATAATGGGACTTTAAAAGAGAATTGCATATTGTAAAGCAACGTGGGTATATTGGGTATTTGCTCTCCTATGAATTCCTCCTGACCTTGTTCGTCAACTTCCTTGAGCGCAATACTTTGGTACGTTAAATTTTGG
>JBCDHA010000526.1:0-3205 GCA_038750705.1 Bacteroidota bacterium | reverse complement strand
CTGTCCAGAGAACTTAACCAAAAAGATGGAGAGGTTATAGGCCTTGTGAATCGGGGACTGGTGTATCGAGAGTTAGAGCAATATCAAAAGGCCATAGATGATCTGCAACTCTCCCTTGATATTGCTCGTCAGGAAGGGTTCGTATATTTCGAAGCAGTCATTCTAAACAATCTTGGTCTGACCTGTAGGGACGCCGGGCAGGTAGACGAAGCCTCAAATTATTTCAGAATGTCAGCCAGTCTGGCCGGGTCAGAAAATGCAATGACGAGGTCATCATCGCTCAACGGACTCGCGGGGATATTTACAAAGCAAAATAAATTGGATAGCGCTATGCTATTGGCCAGTGAGGCGCTGGATCTGGCAAGAAAGACGGGTTCATTAGAACAGGAGCGTGATGCATGGGAGACGTTGAGTGTTATCTATGATTCTATCAAAAATGAGACCCAGGCATTACACGCTTTTAGGCGATTCATAATGCTTCGTGATAGTATACTTGGCGTAGAAAACAAATCGGAGCTTACACGCAAGAATATGCAGTTTCAAATGGACTTGAAGCAAGCTGTAAGCTTAGCTGAGATACAACGGCAGACTCTGTACAGGAACATTGCTATAAGTGGATTTTTAGTGCTGGTTCTGGCATCGTCATTAGGCTATTGGCTATACAAACGCCGGCGTGATGCTTTGCAATCCGGAAAGGAGGCAGAGTTCCAAAGAAATGTTGCTGAGACTGAGTTAAAACTGCTACGCTCGCAGCTGAACCCCCACTTTATTTTTAATTCTCTGAATTCAATTAGTGATTATATTGAAAAAAACAGTTCTGACACGGCCATTCACTATCTTACAAAATTTTCAAAGCTCATGCGAATGACGCTTGCGAATTCCGAAAAGGAATACGTGAGCGTTAAGGAGGATATAGAATGGATGGAGTTATATCTCGAACTAGAGGCGAACAGGCTAAAAGAAAAGTTGTCCTACAAGATTACTCTGGATAATGCCATAGATGTGGCGAATACTCTGGTACCACCTATGACTTTGCAACCCTTTGTTGAGAACAGTATTTGGCATGGGATTTCACCTAAAAGCGAAGGTGGTCATATTACTATCACAATAGCGATCGAAGACAATCACTTGCTGTATTCGGTGGAGGACGATGGAGTGGGGAGAAAAGCCGCAGCATTAAATTCGACTAGCCATTCCGAAGGTTCCTACGGGATAAAGGTCACGGAAAACCGAATTCATATCATGAATAAGGTAAAAGGATCAACAGGCAAGCTAAGATTAACGGATAAAGAAGAGGGCCTGCGGGTGGATTTAAAGTTACCACTGGAGTTACTATATTAGTACATGAACTCCCTAAGAGTCATCATAATTGATGATGAGAAGCCATCTTCTGATAGGTTGGTTAACCTTTTGAATGCGTATAGTTCAGTTTGTGTGATCGGTGTTTTTGATACGCTGGAAACAGCTTTAGCGGGCATAAAAGCTCAAAAGCCTGAAGCTATATTCCTTGATGTTCATCTTCACAATCAAACCGGATTTGATTTACTTAGAAAACTGGAAAGGATTGATTTTGAAATAGTTTTTACCACAGCTCATGACCGGTATGCCGTTGATGCCTTTAAATTTAGCGCTATTGACTACCTTTTAAAACCCATCGACGCGGATGAATTGGCAAATGCTCTGGACCGGCTTCACGAGCGAACACATGGTAAAAACTTAACAACCAGAGTTGAAAACCTACTCAATAACCTCAACGAGAAAGAAAATAAAACGATTGCCATTCCCACACAAGAGGGGCTGACGTTTCTGGATATACATGATATTATACGCTGCCATGCTGATGCCAATTATACCAGGTTACATTTAAGAAATGGGGCTCCGATGATCGTTTCTAAAAATCTAAAGCAGTTTGAAGAGTTGCTGAATCCTCATGGGTTTTTTAGGGTTCATCATTCCTCTTTGATTAATCTTGAATTCATAAAGAAGTATAATAAGGGCAAAGGTGGAATAGTATTTATGTCTGATGGATCAGAGATTGAAGTCTCCGTTAGAAGAAAAGTACCGTTCATGAGTAAGTTAGAAGAAATGAAGATTGTTTTTTAGACATCAGATCTATTTCTTCATATTTTACTCTTAAATTGATCCGCATAATTCAATAATGATGAAAAAACACTTACTTATTCTCTGTCAGGTAGTTGTATTGATCTCGGCTCTCTTCATTTTAGAATCGTGTGGCGACGATGATGAAGACGGGCCTTCAGGCCTTCCCTTGGAAGGCACACTTTGGACGCAGATCAGTTTTGAGTATACCGACTGCGACAGCCCCGATGACAATGAAAGCGGTACTTTGGTTTGTACCGATCAGGATTGTATAACGGTCCTTTTTGAGAATGGTACGGCTACGTACACCGAGATTGAAGATGGGGTGACCTTTGAGATTTCTATACCTGTGACGATTACTGCCAATACATTTTCAGCTTTAGGAGAAACCGCATCTTATCAAATTATTGGAAATACCCTTACCGTCGTTTCAGAGGATTCGTTCGATGGCTGCACACTTACGGAGGTATATGTTGGCCCCAATTAGGAACAAGAAACTTTATTCTAAATAAGGCCGTTTTAGGTTATTGCAATTGAATTAGGACTCGAATTAATTTTTTGAACTCTATGCGTGGCGTAATAAGCGTTATCACTTTTCTTATTTTCTTACTCTCCACTTTTTCAGTATTTGGTCAGGTACTTGAACCTTCTTCATGGAAACATGAAGTAAGTAAACCGGAAGTAGCGGTTGGAGAAGAAATTACATTGGTATTTACGGCTACCATAGATAAAGATTGGTACCTGTACTCGTCTGATTTCGATCCGGACTGCGGCCCTATGGTCACTACATTTACCTTCAACGAAGATGCTTCTTATGAACTTGTAGGAGGTCTAAAAGCCATCGATCCTGTAGAAAAGTTCGATGATATTTTCGAATGTAATGTTCGTATTTTCAAGAAGACCGGGCGCTTTGAACAACAGGTCAAGATCCTGGCGGATAACCCGGCGATTGCCGGGAACTATGAGTTTCAGGTGTGTTCTGATATAGATGGCAAGTGCATTCCATTCGATTACGATTTTGAATTTACATCGTTTACAGTAAAGGGCGCGGAGGCTCCAAAAATTGAAGAAGTTCCAAAAATAGATAACCAGGAACCTCAAAAGG
>JBCDHA010000525.1:0-3210 GCA_038750705.1 Bacteroidota bacterium | reverse complement strand
TGAAAAGGTGACCCTTCATCTATTTTTTAAGTATGTAAAAAAGTATTTGTTCAGAATCATCGGCTTTGGACTGAGTACGATTCTGGTAGCTGTTATGGTGATTTTGCCTTACTGGTTATGGTCAAAAAGTGATCCCATCACACAAGTGCCTATCCCACACGGTTCAAGGGACAACTTCTTTGAGGTGTTCTCATCAGGTTTGGTGTTTTTCATTATACCCTGGGGCTTTTTATTGGTACTGCTACCTTACATTTTCTACCGCTATTTTTCCAAGCGCAACGTTTTTATCGGGCTTTCATTTACCTTGCTCTTTGTTTTGGGTACTGGTGGAAGTACTCCAATACCCAGAATGCTGCTCGGTGATAATGCCTTTAATATCTTAACACTTGAGCGCTTCACTTTTTGGGCAACCATCTGGGCCATGCCCATGGCAGGTGAGTTCATCTGGAGCTTTTTCAGTGGCCCTATTCGGGACAAGATATTGGTGAATAACTCCAAGGGGATGCTCAACCTGCTGACGGGAATAATGGTGGTAGCCATTTTTTGCAGTGCCGGATTAACGTTAAACCTAAGCTATTTCCGGCCGCTTCAACCCGAGAAGATAGATATGAAACCCATTGTCAACTTCATAAATACAGATAAGCACTATAAATGGAGATATCTGACCCTTGGGTTTGGCGATCAAATGGCCTGGCTTTCGGCCAATACCGATGCCAAAACCATTGATGGCAACTACCACTCTGCGCGAAGGGTACCCGAACTTACCACCCGGGCGATAGAACGACTCGAGAACGCCAAGTACCGGGGAACAGAGGGTGTAGGCACATTACAGCAGTTTTTAACCAATCCTGACAAATTCCATCTCAAGTACATTTTTTCCAACGACAAGTTTTACGATCCGCAGCTCTACTTCTCAGGTTGGCACAGGGTAAAGAAGCTGGATAATGGCATTATGGTGTGGGAGCGTGAAGATGTCAGCCCCCTCCCATCCATACTTCCTAAAAAAGAAACCCCCACTTACCAGAAAGTGCTGTGGGGTATAGTTCCAATGCTTTGCCTCACGCTGGCTATATTCTTCAACATTCAACTGCATTGGATTAACCATATTGCAAAAAAAAACCAACCCAGAACCAGCTATTCAAATCCTGAAAAAACAAAAGTAAAGATCAATCGTGTGGTGTATTACTTGTCTAAGTACTGGTTCTTCACGATGGCGGTGCTGGTGGCGATCGTCTTATATCAGCTATACGTTCATAATGAAAAACAGAACTCGCCCGAGAAAGTAGTATTCTCTTATTTCGATGCCATTGACTTTAAAAATTACGAAATGGCTTACGGCTACCTGGACGCTGGCCGGGATTATCCGCTTGATCAATTTATGCTGGAAAATTCCATTACGGACGGTATTGTTGACTCCTATGGAAAGATCGATGCAATTGAAACTACGTTGGTGAGTCGGACCGACAGTATGGCAATTGTGGATGCGAAAATTAAGTATGTGACACCACTGGATATTTATTATCAAACCAAACGGCAGGTCACCCGGAAGATCAACGGCAAATGGTACATTGAAGCAGAACCTTTGGAATATGCGATCCCGGCCCGCCAGTTTGTATCTGCTAACGTAACCGACTTCAGAAACCAGGGAAGAAAACGCATCTCAACGGAAGAAACCTTTCATACCGACATCATAGACCGACCGGTATTACAGGTACTACAAGCTAATTTGATTCAGTCAACGGATCAGGTGTATATTGTAGGTGAGCTGCAGAACATAGATGCCTATCCTGCAGATATTACCATAGCTGCAGAATTATTTGGGAATAATGATGAGCTGATCGCTGAATCGTCAGAGGACATGCGTATCGTTCATAAGCTACTTCCCAAAGAGATTACACCTTTTAAGCTTTCCTTTCCGGCAGACAGCCTGCTTTCAAACTTTCCCTGTAATTTCAACCTGGAGGTTTTAGGGTCTGTTACCTCGCAGGACTTATACAAGCGAGTAGCTGCCACCCACCTTAACACTTCTGATACATTACTGTCCGGTATCCTCTTCAATCAAGGTAATGAGACAGCCACTATCTCACAGCTTCTCATTGGCCATTATTCTTCCGGAGGAGATCTGATAGACGTAGAACAGAAAATAGTAGAGAAAAGCATCTTTCCCAGAAGGTCGGAGGAATTTGATTTCAAGTTGATCAACTACTCATCTACAATAATTAGCCGCCAGGCACAACAAATACTGGTCAACGGAATTGATAACGAACTGATCATTCAAAAGTATAAGTCGGACGTAGTTGCAGCTCGCCCTCCCCTCTTGAGACTTTCGGATCAACGGAACATCTCAGTTAGTGTAAATAATTTCATCGGTAGTCCAGGCAAATTCTAATGAGACTTCTTTGGCCGATCATATTGCTACCTACCCTGATGCAGGCACAACAGATTCAATTCGCAACGAATCCTACCCGAATGGCCGGCCATTACATAATCCTGGAATACCAACTACCGGAAAACCTTAATGGAGAAACCCTGAAGCTAACTCTGCTACACAATTATGGCATGCTGCGATTAAATGCGGCTGCGGAGGACTGTGCTGTAGCCTTTGAGTTGCCCCAAAGCATCTCAAGTAACGCAGGCGCTATTACCTTACGACTAAATGGCCAAAGCGGCTTGCTTAGCGAAAATGAATTTACTATTGTTCCTGATACCATTAAGCTCCCTTTGATGGAGGCGTATAGCGGGCCTAAGCAAATCCTCACGGGAGGCAAAGATTATACAGCTGTTGTAGGCACAACTTTGGATTCCATGGATAACCCGTGGCCAGTCAACACGCCCGTTGATTTTAACTATACATACAAGGGGCAAGCAAAAAATGAGCAGGTTCCTACTCAACGGCTCTACGCTTATCAGCGATTCTTTTCGGATAATGAATCGGGAAATGCCACGATTACGGTTTCATCACAGGAAGCTTCTCACCAGGAGTTTGACCTTACCCTCTACCCTAACTTCCCGGAGTCCTTTGCTCTTTTTGAAAGTAGAGACCATGATTTTGCCGATGGTAAACAGGTCGCGGAGATCTATACCTCGCCTATCAAAGACAGGTACGGCAATTTCATTTCCGATGGCACCTTGGTTCATTTTACGGTTTACGAAAACAATAGAATTATTACACAAGCCAATGGAGAAACCATAAGAGGTGTCGCTTCCATC
>JBCDHA010000524.1:0-3212 GCA_038750705.1 Bacteroidota bacterium | reverse complement strand
TCAGTACTTAACTGCAAAAATTCGTTTCCATCGTATCTTATTATCCCCCGGTTTCTTGTGCCAAACCATATGTTTCCGGTAAGATCCCGCGTACTTGCGGTTACATGGGTAAGCAGTGGACTTTCAAGCGGTATAAACTCGTTGTCTTTGTTTAACATTTGAACTCCCGCACCAAAACTAGAAATATAGTGCAGGCCATCTGAATCTTGTGTAATTGAAGTTACGCGTTGGCCGTGTAGTCCATGGCTCTGATTATAAAACTCGAAAACGTCGGTTCCTAGCTTAATGATACCATCTCCATCGGTTGCAAACCAAATGTTTTGCTCTCTATCGCAATAAATTCTTGAGACGGGGAACTCGGTAAATCCATTTTTATCATCAATCAGCGAAAACTTCTCATCAACTTCTCTAAACGCTCTACCTCCTGAAATTAACCAGCGCTCTATATCATTTTTCGTCGTGCTGGAAGTAATGAAATTACCAGGACGTTTAATTTGAAAGTCCTTTGGTTTTACAGGATCTACTAAAACCAAACCTTTATTTGAACCCAGTACAATTATACCGTTTGCCTGAATTTGAAACTCTAGTAAATATCCTCTTAGCTCAGTATTTGTAAGAATTGGGTTCCAGGCAGAGTTTTCATATACAAAAAGGCCCTGAATAGCCGTTACAAAATACACCTTACCGGCGCCGTCACATTCAATGTCAATAATTTTATCATTAGGTATCCAATGGTCTAATTTGATCTTTTCTAGTTTCAACCCTGAATCGATTCTACCCAATCCTCCTGCTGGATGTGAAAACCAAACGTTACCCATTTTATCGCTGGAAATAACATTAACCGAAGAAATAGACTGGACGGTATCTACTAAAAAGTTCTTGAAGTTAACACCATCAAAAACGGAGATCCCATTCGATGTAGCCGCCCAAACATTTCCCCTGGCGTCAGCGGTAACCTGCCTGACTATATTGTTAGACAGCCCGTCTTTTTCTGTATAGTTTTTAAATTCAATACCGTTAAAAAAGGAAATCCCTCCCCCAAGGGTAGCTATCCATAAATTACCAAATGAATCTTCCGTAATATCTGTGACTTTTTCATGGGCCAATCCATCACCAATATTATAATTAATGAAGTTGTAATTCTGAGAAAGCAAGGAACCGGTCAAAAGCCAGTAGGTTAAAAAAAGCAAGAGTGTACGATACCTCATGAAGTCACCTGAAAGTTAAAAAGATTAGATTATTCACCCGCTTAGGGGGATTATCTCAATAGGTACAATTTACCTATTCCTTTTTTGAAAGCCTTATCCCCTGCGGTACTTCTTAAGTCAAGAGATTGACCATTTCGACGAACCTGAACTTTGTAAAGATAAACACCATTGGCCAGTTGATCCCCAAATTCATCTTTACCGTTCCAGGCAAAATCACTAATATTATTACCTACTCTTATCGGACCTAGTTCATCTTGAGTTATTTCACGAACGATTTTACCGGAAACAGTCATTATCTGAATTTTAATTTGATCAGGAATCTCACTTCCTGTGAGTGTAAACACAAATCTGGTACTGGTTGAAAAAGGGTTTGGATAAGGATAGAAGTTAGTTATCGTGCTCTCATTAATAACTTCAAAATTCACTTCGTATGGCTCCACTCCTGACGCGTTTCCACTGGCATCATCTGCCTCTATTCTCAATGTATATGTGCCGTCAGCAAGTTTACTTGGCTTATATTCTATACTGAAATCCTCTGTCTCACTGGCAGGGAACCATCGAACTTCATCAGAGCTAAAACTCACCCGTTTGAAACTACAGGTTTCACATGACTCTTTAAAAAAAATATCTGTACCGGTGGTATCAGCCTTAAAAAGAAACTGATTTTCATCCTTAATTTTAATCGATACTAATGGTGATGCGGACACAATATCACCATCAAGAATGTACTCCCCATCAAAAACCACGTCTATTATAGGATTAATATTATCGGGAGTTACTTGTATTGCATTTGGTATACTAACAACGTTATTTTCATAGTAGGTTTCAGGAAGTAGCCTTGGATTTGCAAAAACAAGAAGCCCGTTGCTTCCGGATTTTCCTATTGTATTTTCACTAATACTAAACCGGGTAGTATCACCGGGATCAGGCTGTAACACTTTAAAGTTCTTTGCAAAGGATTCTCTTTTATCCAGGTTGAAGATTGAGGACTGGACCGTCAAGGAATCTGGAAACAGTAACTCGCTGATGTTCCAGAATCCAAATTCACGATTGTATTCCTGGCCTTCCTGAAGGTTCGTAGTCAAAGGTGCATCAGAAAGGGGGATAATCAACCCTTCAGCAACCGGATCAAAGGAAATGAGCCATTTTTGTAATTGCGGAGCATTAAGGTCTACCGCATCCATAGGGCTGAATCTCAATCGTAAAAACGGGTAGGCACCGGCATCAATAAAACTTAAGTCATTGGCAATGTCAGTAACATCGGGCAATAAGACCGTTTCGACGCCATCGGATGAAATACCAATCAGCTCAACGGTACTTTCATCTGCTCCTACCAACTCCTGCATTTGAAAAAGTTGATTCCATCCGGCGGCCGGGCCTATTAAGTCGGTGGCTACTTCTCCCGCGGATTCGATGCCGGTAATGGTCTCATTTAATTCAATTTGCTGCTCGGCTAGGGGCGATTGATCCGGCCTCACCACAAAGGCGCTCCCGGTTGCTCCTCCCTTCTGGCCTAAAGCTATGAGAGGTTCACCATCTTGCAAATCATTAATAACTGACATGTCCAGACCAATCTCTGCCAGTTTACTTTTAACATCAGACGACCAACCTGAAAAGGCCGCATCTCCGATTGTAAATAGTAAAACAGAATCTCCGGGATTGACATTGTCAATATAATCTGAAATGCCATTTACTCCATCCAGTTCATTAGGTCTGAAATTATTGATAACCTGAGGAATGCGTCCACATGTCCTGGCGTTACCAATTGATTGGAAAATACCAACGTAAGGGGCGGCAGTATTCCTATCGAATGCGACGAGATTGACTGAATTATTGCGACAAGGAAATCCGTTGTCAATGATATATTGTATGTTATTAAAGGCTACCATCACATTCAACAAAGAATCGGAACTGTTGGGGTCGCCACCATTTGGTAAAAGCTCGTTATCTGCTCCAAGGGTAAGAACACTTAAGGTTAGGGGTATTCTGTTGAATTCAAACTTT
>JBCDHA010000523.1:0-3216 GCA_038750705.1 Bacteroidota bacterium | reverse complement strand
CCAAAGACCGGCGTCGGGTTCCTCCATAAGATCATCGATCTTTTTCAATACATCATAAATTAGGTTTAGCGAATCGGATCGCTCCCTATTAATAAACCTGCTATCCACAAAGAGTGGAAGTAGGGCCAGCAAGATTTGACCATAGACGTCGTTTTGAATATGGGTATACGCCTGGTTTCCTACCCGCACCGGTTTGTTGCCTAAATAACCTTCTAAGTCAAGAATGTTTTCAATAAGCTCTGATTCTCCGGTAATACTATAAAGTGGCTGAAACCGATCCTTCGATTTTACACTAATATTTACGATGTAGTTAAAGTATTTTTCAAGCTCCTCGAAATGCCCGATATTGTTGAAGGCAGTTAACGTATAGAATGTATCTCGCATCCAGCAGAAGCGGTAATCCCAATTTCGGGTACTGCCTGGTGACTCCGGCAAACTCGTGGTACCGGCTGCTATGATAGCGCCCGTATCTTCGTACTGATGGATCTTAAGTGCAAGCGCTGACCGATTGATGTCTGCCTGGTGAAATGTGCTCACACTCATATTTTTCACCCAACCGCGCCAGTACTTTTTTGTTTTAGTCAGGAATTCTTCGCACGTTGAAGTAAGTGACGCTTCTAAGGGGGCGCCGTAAGTCAGCACTATATATTTAGTATCATTGAGTACGATAGGTTGACCGGAAACTACGTATGACAGCGAGAAGTTTGTAGTCATTCGTAAGTCCTTCTCCAGCCCCAGGTATTCAATATGATTGCTGGCTTCATATTGAGCAGGTTTAAGTTTACCATAGTTGCCAACCGGCGTACATTTTACATTCACACGAGGTGTACCCTCTAAAGGTTGGATCTTTCTTATCAACATCAGCGGCTTAAAGTATCGGTCATACTGATGGAATCTGGGAGCGAAATCTGTGATTTGGTATCGGCCCTCTGCGCAGGTTATTTCGGTGCACAGAATATTGGTGTTTTCAAGATAAAACTGGTTGGTTGCTTTAATGTCACCATGAGGTTTGATGGAAAACTCTCCACCGTGTTCTTTATCAAGCATACCTCCAAATATGAAACTACTATCGAATCGTGGCCAGCACATCCATTCAATATTAGAATTCTTGTGTATATGTGCTTGATAGGAACAATTACCGATCAAACCATAGTCGTAGCTGTGTCTTGTCATATAGAAGAGGAATTGTTAAAATGATCAACTATTAAACTCGCAGCCCCTAAAATAGGAGCGCTCTGGTTGCCCAGTCCACTAGGCAGTACCTTTACCTTTCCTTTATATATCTGCATTAGATTGGCCTCAAGGTGTCTTCTCGTTGGCTCAAAAATTAGATCTCCGGCCTGTGAAAGGCCACCGAATAGAAATATTACTTCGGGATTTGTGTGGGCCACAGAGTCGGCTAATTTAGCGCCTAAAACCTGTCCTGTATACTCAAAGGCCTTTTTAGCTACTTTATCTCCGTTTAGGGCGCACTCAGAAATCTTTTTTGTAGAAAGGTCATGAAAGCTTATTCCTCTGAGCTCGCTCTCGTCCATTTCATCTGCGAGCATCTTGTAAACCGTTCTTTTAATGCCGGTGGCGGATACATAAGTTTCCAGACAACCGCGTCTTCCGCATCCGCACAATCGTCCATTCGGGTTAACAATTACATGTCCCATTTCAGCGGCAAATCCATCATGTCCGTGGATCAACTTACCGCCGCAAACAATTCCACTTCCCAGGCCGGTTCCCAGAGTTATGACAATGAAATCCTTGAGGTCTTTTGCGTTACCATAGGTCATTTCGCCCATTGCAGCTGCATTGGCATCATTGGTAATGATTACCGGAACGTTAAAGTGCGACTTCAACGTATCTACGAGAGGTACCACACCCTTCCACTCCAGGTTGGGTGCATGTTCTATCATGCCACGGTAATAGTTGGCATTAGGAGCGCCAACACCCACCCCAATTATTTCTGCGTCCGGCGCACACTCTTTTTTTCCCGCATTAATAGCCTCTGCCAGTTTGGAAATATAGTTCGGAAAGGTGCCATTTCCCTTTGTCTTTATCTTGCTCTGAAATACAACATTACCCTCAAAATCTGTCAGCCCAAATTTAGTGTTAGTACCTCCTATATCTATACCTACAATTAACTTGTTCATTGTGCTATTTTTTTAATATGGTACTTAACCAAACCTTCAATAGGTTCTTTCATAATACTTCCTGTTTTTATATCTAAACTACCAGCTACATCACGTAAAATATCTTCGAAATAGTACGCTATAGAGCCGGTAAAGTGCGTTTTTAGACTTTTGTATTGATGATATGGCAAAATGAAAAGTTCCATAAAAAGTGTCATTCCCTCTTTAACCATTGTGATCATAAAATCATGCTCTTTGTGTTTTTGTATAAAACTCATAAAAGAGGCCAGGTATACATTGGCATAAGGCTGCATATAAACTCTTTCCAGAATATCTTCTTTGGTCAGTTTGTATTCATCCTTAAAAGCTGAATAAAGCTCTGTAGGCAGCTTACCGTGGAGAAAGGCCGATAACAGTTTTTTTCCATAGTACGAACCACCGCCTTCGTCGCCAAGTACATAATCGAGGGCCGGCACCTCTTGCCTCACAATGTCGCCGTCAAAATAGCATGAGTTTGATCCTGTACCCAGTATACCGGTAATTGCCGAAACACCCTCGTAGGTGGCCAGGGCTGAGGCTACTATATCATGATAGACCAGCACATGTGATTTGGGCAGTATCTCGTACACTGCGTTTCTAACAATTTTCTGAAGCGATTTACTACCACAACCCGCACTGTAAATGTATGCTTCAGTTATGGAGTCCAGATGCTCTTGAAGGGGCGCAAGTTCCTCGAGAATCTCAACTATATGTGCTTGAGAGTGAAAAAATGGATTTAAACCGTTGGAGTGGAAAGAAGCTATGCTATTTTCACCATCAACTATCCTCCAGTCGCACTTCGTAGATCCGCTAATAGCAATTAACTTCATTAAATAGAAAGTATTTTTGCCAACTGCAGCGCTTCCTGGTCTATTTCATGTCTCTTATTGTCAATCTCTGAGAACGGTACGTGAACGATTTCATTATCCTTAATTCCAATCATTACATCACTAATTCCCGCTAGTATGCCTTCCACCGCCGATACGCCCAGTCTGCTTGCTAAAACCCGGTCAAAATAAGTTGGCGCACCTCCTCGCTGCAAATGCCCAAGTATGGT
>JBCDHA010000522.1:0-3233 GCA_038750705.1 Bacteroidota bacterium | reverse complement strand
GTGTTCGCATGGAAGAGATCCTTGCCATCTGGTCGCCCACCTACATTCAGTCAATTGAAAACCCTCGTATGAAGGCTGCATTCAAGTACATTGAATTGGCGTCTCCGCATCCTAGCCGGGTGACAGCCGATACACATGCCCTGCTCCGTACACATTTTACAGATCGGCAAATCGCGGCGCTCTTTGACCTGGCGTCGGTCAATTCGGCTTTGGCCACGCATGATCGCGTTTTGCCCATCCCAACGGATGAGAAAACCCTCAAATGGGCTGAGAAAAACTTATCGAAAGTCGGCTGGAAGCCTGGACGAAATGCGAGTAGCAGTAAGAAAGAACAACGTGCCAATGCGTTCGTAGGTAAAGCCCTGGAAGATGCTCACAAAGAAGTGCTGGCCAGTTGGCAACCAGGGGATCTTACGGCCCCTGCCCCGGTATTTAAGACCGATTGGGTGAATTACCTGACCGGTTATAATGTTTCTCAAATCACGTTCGATAACGATAAGGACGGTATCGAAGACCCATTTGATTTCTACCCGGAAGATTACCTGAAGTGGGAAAAGCCTGATTGGGATAACGAAAACCTTCCTGATCCTTCCACGAAGCCGTTCGATGTTGCCGCCTATGATTACCAGCATTATAAAGCGCCGATAGTGCCAAGGACCAAATATCCGTATAGTGACCGACACAAATTTGATGAGGAATGGACCCGTCAAAGTTCACTGGGCACGATTGGAATGGATTCTTATCTTTTAAAAGATGATCGAGCGCTAACCATTCAATTTAAGTGGGCGCTATTTTTTGTGTACCAACAAACAAGTGGTTGTGTACACTGTCAGGTACACGGAGCATATGGGATTTTTGAAACTACTGAAGATGATTATCCACATGACGAGATTCCGGAGGAAGATTTTCCAGAGATTGTTTCAAAAATTCAAGCGCTTCTGGATTTCGAAAGAGCAGAGCACCTCACCACAGCAGAAAAGGCCGCTTTGCGTTTGGCTCGTGATGCAGGCCCCTTACCGTTATCACGTGCTACAGCAGCCCATATCGAAGAATTGCGGCGACATTATTCTGACCGAGAAATCCAGGAGGTGATCGCTAACATTATCCTTACCGCATGGCTGGCTAATAGCATGCAATCTCAAGCCACCGTTACAGATCGGGAAAGTATGTCATGGGCGCTTCGAAACCTTACACCCGTTGGCTGGAAACCAGGTATCCACATCGGGAGGCCTAATGAGCAGCGTCCTTTCCATATGAGTGAGTTCTATGAGGAAGTAGGAGCCAAGATTTTTACTGGTGATGTTCCTGATGCAAGATCCCTATGGATAGGTGTAGATATCCCACTTTTTGTTGATTCTGATTCCGATGGAGTGGAAGACGGGTTTGATGGATTTCCAAATGATCCGGCAAGATGGGAGGATACCGATCGTGATGGCATTGAAGACAAATTAGACGATGATATTGACGGAGACGGCATTCCTAATAGCAAGGAAGTAGAAATGGGAATTTTCCCCTACAAAGCCGACTCCGATGGAGATGGCGTAGACGATCCAGCAGAGTTGAGAGCAGGAACTGACCCGGTTGATCCCAGTAAATTTTAATATTACCTACCCTTCCAATGTTCTTAACGACTTAAGGACTTTTGGTGATTTTGTATTACGATATATTAAGGATTGAGCCTATCTATTTTACAGACCTCTTTTCTTATGAAATCGTAATGTAATCAGGGTTTTTGCATCTCAAATTTATATGAATATGAGATGTAGATTTAGACTCTTGAATCGACAACCTTAGAACTTGTTCAGGCAAAATTTAACACAGATCAATTCTTGAATAGTGGAATGAAAAAATTGTTATTCTTAATTTTTCTTCTTTTCAAAACATTATGTGTTGCCCAAGAAAACCACGAAGATCATGACGGCAAAACCTCACAGCAAACCAGTCATCCGGCGTCAAATGTTTCATTTCTACTGGTAGAAAATGAAACGGTTTTTTTTGATGAAGAAGGCTTTGACGAGGAACCGGAAAATAAAACAGTGATTCAGCCTATCGTAGGGCTTCGAATTTTTAATAACAAAATTACCCTTGCTATGAGGGCAAGTTTTGAATTTGTTTCAGTTCCTCATGAATTGCATAGCCCCTCGGATAATGAAGTGCAGATCGAAAGAGTTGATGGATTCGGAGACGCTGGTTTGATGACATTGCTTTCAACAAAATCAGGGCATGAGGGTTTTGTATGGGGGTTGGGATTCAGCTCCCTTTTTCCAACAGCCAGCAAGGACGAACTGGAATCCCGAAAATATCAAATAGGTCCGGCCGCCGCGCTATTTTACCTGGGTGAAGAGCTAGGAGATCTTTTTAAAATTGGCAACCTACCCGTCAAATGGAGGGTAGAGGGGCAATACTATATTGAATCAAGCGAATCAGAGGAAGAAGAATTCGGCGTGGTCTTCACTCTGCAACCCATATTAAGTTCCCTGTTTAACTGAATTGTCTATACCCACTATATAATCCTAAAACCATGACAATGAAAGAACCATGAAAACAACTATCATTAAAACATTAGCAAGTGCTTTTTTTAGCATTCTCTATATCAGCTTCACATCTGCACAAGATGAGTCTGAACGGGATTTGGGAGAAATTGCCCAGCAGGTCTCCAATCCGGCTTCTGGTCTTACACTTCTTTTCGTCAAAAATGAGTTACTCTATTTTGATGACGAAAGTATAAGTGATAATCCTCAAAATAGTACTTTACTCCAACCTGTTATTGTAGCTCCTTTACTAGGTGGGAAGTATAATCTCATCTCCCGAACTACGCTGCAACATCTTTCTGTGCCCTTTAGCGCCAATCCGGAAGACCCTTTTGACAGAACGAATGGTTTTGGGGACATGAATCTATTCGCACTTATTGCCCCGGCTCCAAAAGAGGGTGGCGGGCTAATTTCAGGTTTTGGTCCAACATTTACCTTTCCTACAGCAAGTGATAACGTCTTAGGAAGCGGTAAGTTTACCATGGGGCCAGCGGGTTTACTATTTTACCAAGCTCCTGACTATGGCAGCTTTTCTATTAGTAGTTTTAATATCGGACTTATTGCACAATCTTGGTGGACCATCGGTGGTGATTCAGACCGGTCCTCCGTCACCAATTCTTCATTTCAATACATTATAAATTATCGCGCCACACCGACCTGGCAAATTGGAATGCGACCTACCGTTTCTGTTGATTGGGAGGC
>JBCDHA010000521.1:0-3233 GCA_038750705.1 Bacteroidota bacterium | reverse complement strand
CATTATTGAAAAGAAAAATGTGGTATTGATAGACGATGTACTCTTTACCGGACGCTCGGTAAGAGCCGCTCTGGATGCTATGATGGCATTTGGCCGTCCTAACAAAGTTGAGCTTTTGGTGCTGATGGATAGAAAGTACACGCGTGACCTACCCATTGCTGCTGACTATGTAGGACAAGAGGTAAATACCATTGAATCTCAACGTGTACTGGTAGAGTTGGAGGCACAAGGTTTTAAAAAGAATAAGATCTGGTTGATAAACACAGAAAATTAACATGTCGCAACTCAGTCAGAAACATCTCCTAGGCATAAAAGACATTACCCGAAAGGACATAGAACTGATTTTTGAAACGGCATCAAATTTTAAGGAAGTAATCAACAGACCTATAAAAAAAGTCCCTTCGCTAAGAGATATCACCATTGCAAATGTTTTTTTTGAGAATTCTACTAGGACAAGGTTATCCTTTGAGTTAGCGGAGAAGAGACTTTCGGCAGACGTGGTGAATTTCTCTTCGTCAACAAGCTCGGTAAAGAAGGGCGAAACTTTGCTGGATACGGTCAATAATATTTTGGCCATGAAAGTAGATATGGTCGTTATGCGGCACAGCAGCCCCGGAGTGCCTCATTTTCTGTCGAGAAATATTGAAGCTAATATTGTAAATGCCGGAGACGGTACGCATGAACATCCTACTCAGGCGCTTCTGGATACGTTTTCAATCCGGGAAAAATATGGTCATTTAGAAGGCTTAAAAGTAGCTATCATTGGAGATATTCTGCATTCCAGGGTAGCGATTAGTAATATTTTAGCTCTGAAGAAATTAGGAGCCGAAGTTATGGTTTGCGGACCCATTACTTTGCTCCCAAAGCACATTGCTTCATTGGGCGTGCAAGTAGAGCTGGATGTTCAGAAGGCGCTGAATTGGTGCGATGTTGCCAATATCTTAAGGATTCAATTAGAGCGTCAGCAAATAAAATATTTCCCTTCTCTTCGTGAATACTCGCTTTATTATGGCGTAAACAAGAAGCTACTTGAAAGTCTTAATAAAGAGATTACTATTATGCATCCCGGCCCGATAAATCGTGGAGTGGAATTGAACAGCGATGTAGCTGATTCGGAGCATTCCATCATTTTAGATCAAGTGGAAAATGGAGTGGCAGTACGTATGGCGGTATTGTATTTACTGGCAGGGGTAAATTAAAAATCGCTGTTTAACATAAATACCCTAAACATATCCCGTTTTTTATAAAGGTCTTCATAAGAGTTAAACTCCTCAGGTAAAGGAATAATACGCCTACCGTTCATTTTGAAAAATTGATCGGCAAGTGGTGTTTCAGAAGACAGATCGGATTGAACTTGAGAAGATATATCTACTCCGTTTTTGGTCCAAAATGCTGAATCGTAGATAATTACAGGATTCAGCATCTCGTTATAAATAATCATACGCTGATCGTAATTCAATCTGACCACCTCATTCTTTTTAAACTCCCCACCTCTAATAGTCAGCTCTTCTTTTATTTCACTGACTTCATCATAGGTAAAAAGTGATACAGAATTAATAAAATATTCACCCTCTAACATAATAAAGTTCACTTCAAAGTTCGCTGAGGTTACTTCTCCACAGCGGGTGCTAATTCTTTCGGCAATGTTGCTATCATGGACCTTAAGAGAAAGGAGTGCATTAGTTTGCTCATCTATCCATAACTCACCTGAATATTGCTTCTCTTGTGAATTAAACTTCACAACTAAAATTTCATCGTTGTTATTCGAAAATGCGCTATCCAAATTGAAATCAAATTCACTCAACCTATTCAACGGACCGTCAAAAATATATTCACTTTTGGCCATGAGTAGTTTATCAATAGCAATGGCTTTACCCAGGGTATCGCAATCGGATATTGCCGAATACTCACTGCGTCTTATATTTTTCCATTGGGCAAGATCGTAAGAAAAAAGCCGGTTTTTTCTGTTATATGAAGGTTGATAACCGGAAATATGGAGAACACCATAAGCCTCGGTATACCCTGTATAATGACCACCCTGTTGAAGGGTTTCTTTATAAAAGGCGTAAAGGAAATACGGATTTTTGCCCAGATAGTCTCGCAAAAAACGATCCGTAGCTTTAACTCTGTCTCTTGTGTTTTCACGTTTTCCGGATATCACAACCTCATCCAGTATCTTGAGATCTGGTTTGAGGCGTACTTCGCTTTGCCCAATTGCGTCTGAAACACTAATTTTTGATGTTAAATAACCCAGGCTGGAAATAACTAAGCTATCATTAGGCTCAAGTTTGTTCATTTCTATCGAGAAGTAGCCCATTGCATTTGCGCTGTAACCAACATTCGAAATGGGGAAATAAATCGTAGGGAATGGGATAATCGAACCATCGCTATCGTCTACCACTTGAAAGGATACATCCTGACCTTTCAAAGTAAATATAAAAGCAAAAAATACCAGTGCTGTTGTGCCTACCTTCGTCATTGGATCTACAATTTAGTAATAAAAGAAGAATTGAGAAGACCGGTCACACAAATACTCATATTGATTTCACAAAATGACTGGTGGTATTCATAGTTTTGCATCCAGAAGTAAAACAAAGCGATATGTATTATAATTCGGTGATAGAAGCCATTGGAAACACGCCATTGGTAAAGTTGAACAGCCTAACAAAAGGAATTAAAGGAACCGTACTTGCCAAAGTAGAATACTTTAATCCGGGAAATTCAATGAAAGACAGGATGGCGCTAAAGATGATAGAAGATGCCGAAAAAGCAGGAATACTTAAGCCTGGCGGTACTATTATAGAAGGTACATCCGGTAATACGGGTATGGGTCTGGCATTGGTGGCCATTGCCAGAGGCTATAAATGCATATTCACGTTGGCCGACAAACAATCACAGGAAAAAATTGATATACTTAGAGCTGTGGGTGCGGAAGTTATTGTATGCCCTACGAACGTATCACCCGATGATCCTAGAAGTTATTACTCCGTAGCTAAAAAACTGAATTCGGAAATTGAAAACTCCTTTTATCCTAACCAATACGATAATCTGTCAAATACAGCAGCTCATTATGAAACAACCGGCCCGGAGATCTGGAAGCAGACGGAAGGAAAAATAACCCATTATGCGGCCGGAGTGGGCACAGGAGGTTCCATGTGTGGCACGGCCAGATATTTAAAAGAACAAAATCCGGGTATCGTCTCGGTGGGTATAGATACCTATGGTTCCGTCTT
>JBCDHA010000520.1:0-3250 GCA_038750705.1 Bacteroidota bacterium | reverse complement strand
TAAATGGCCTGAAACAAATCTAAAAATACGTTAAAAGCGGAGTCTCCGGCTACGGAAATTGCTGCTTCGCCATCCACATGTTGTTATTGTTGATGTCTCCTCTCCTATCCCAAACTCTCGATTTTAAGCCAATGGTTATCAGCTGGAAGTGCTTGACGGCTCAAAGAAATCGTTTAACCGGGCTATTGAAAGAGCAAAGGAAAAAGGTGAGCACTTAGTACAACTGACCACGGATATGAAATGGCCGGAGGCTCTGAAGTTCTATAAATCACTAGGTTTCGAGGCGAGTCATGAAGGGAGGAAACTTCTACTATAAGTAAAAGAGGCCACCAAAAGGCAGCCTCTCAACCGAAAACAACAACCCACTTTATCTCATTGAGGGCGGTAATATAACCGCATCGATTACATGTACCACACCATTTTTGGCCTTAACATCGGCGGCAACGACGTTGGCATTTTCAATCTTAACACCTCCGCTTTTGATGGCAACCTTTATCTTTTCACCTTGTACGGTAGCTGCCTTTTGACCATTAGAAAGATCGGTTGACATTATTTTACCCGATACTACATGATACTTTAAGATGGCCACTAACTGATCCTTGTTTTCGGGCTTTAGTAGTGACTCCAGGGTTCCTTCCGGCAAAGCAGCAAAGGCTTCATCGGTTGGGGCAAAAACGGTGAAAGGGCCATCACTTTTCAGCACATCAACAAGCCCTCCGGCTTTTACTGCAGCCACCAAGGTTTTAAGGCCATCATTTCCAACCGCCAGATCAACGATGTCTTTAGATTGTGACTTTACGGTAGACCCCATGGCTAAAACCATGGCCATAACACCAAATACAAACACTTTTAACTTTTGAGTTTTCATAATTAGAATGTTTAATCTTTTGATACACTCTAACTACGACCTGAACAGGTTCTTTGGATTTTTTGACCCTAACTTTTTTTGAGAAAACCCTTCACATAGGTTTTTTCTACTGTGGCCCTGGGGGTTCCACCTTCCTTTTCAAGGGTGACAGCAAAAGCCATAACGTCACCTTTGATAACTTTCAACACCTGTACCAAATTGTTATGGTCAAATATCCCTGCATCAATAGGTGCTTGATTGGCTTTTATTGCCCACAGTTGATATTGATGCCCGTGCGGAGGCTCGGGAAGATTATCTACACTTATAAATACGGCGTTTGATTTTTTATTCCAAAATACATTAGCATAAGATTCAGGCGATAACGGGAGGCCATCCATTCTCACATGAATGTTATCTTCATTTAAGAAATGTGCTATTCTCAAATTCGCATATTCAAGTTTTTGAGATGCGGTTTCAATCTGCTCCGCTATTGCATTTTTTTCGGCCGCCAGCTGTTTTACTTCATTTCTACTTTGTCGAAGTTCAGAAGCAAAGTAAATATTGAATCCAATACTGACCAATAAAAAAAAGGATGCGGCTATTGCCCAAAAGGGTTTCCTTTGGTGCATGGTGATGGGAGGTGCCTTCTCAATGGGTTCCGGGGCTTCAAGCTCCTTAAAAACCTGATGAAGTAAACTTTTATCTGGTTGGCTACCTGAAGCTTCGGCATATTGGTTAATTGACATTCTCAGCTTGCCGAGTTCTTCCTGTATTTCCGGATGGTTCTCGGCCATTCGGTCCACCTCAATCATTTCTTGCTCGTCCAATTCTCCCATAAGATAGGACTCTAAGATTCCTGATGCTATATATTCCCGTATATCCACCTTAAATAATAGACCTCAAATGCGCCAAAGCTGATCGTATCCGGGTTTTAACGGTACCTAGAGGCATTCTTAAATTTTCTGCTATTTCTCTTTGGGTAAAACCCTGAAAATAAGCTAAATCTATCAAATCCCTCTGATTAGGTGGTAGTTGGTTAATTACTTGCCTCATATATAGTTGCTCCAACTCTTCATTCTCATCCTCTTTTTCAATAGATACGAGCTCAGGTGACCTTCTGGATTCCTGTGTCAGCCTAAAATCCTTGGTTCTTGTTTTGTCAATGGCTGCATTTCTACAAATACTTACAAGCCATGTAAACAGGCTTCCTCTGCTCTTGCTGTAGGAGTCTGAATGATTCCATATTTTAATCAACGACTCCTGAAGCACATCTTGAGCTAATACATTGTCTTTTACAATCCGAAGAATAACATTGAAGAGCGCGGCAGAATAATTTTCGAAAATAAGTTCTAAAGCACGCTTGTCTTTTTTACTGAGTAACAGAATTAAGTGTTCCTCACTATCCAATTCTGAAATAGTATGCTTGACCTGGACAGACAAATTTTGGCTTTAGTTCAGAACGGTCTTACGCCAATATTGTTCAGCCTTTTACCTTTAAAGTATCAAAAAATTAAACAATCAAGACCGGCTATCGGGTTATAAAATTTATTAAATGATCTGCGAGACTTAAAAATGAGCCAATCTTTGATATTTGCAGAAATTTAAAGGGAATGCGATTACCATTAATTAAACACACCGTAGAGTTTATTCAAACCCACGATGAAGATTGGGTGAATGAAACCATAGAATTACTTGAGCACATCAGTGAAGCCAAGGGAATAAAAGATGAAGAACTGGAAGTTATTGGCGAGCTAATTTCAAACATGTTTGGCGCCATAGAGGTCAATAAAGATATAAAAGCAGGAAAACCTCAAAAAGAGGCGCTTAATGATTTTATGAAAAGAGTAGTGGGCACCATCAGCTAAATAAAGAGGCTGTCTCAAAAGATAGAAAACCAACATTTCAAGTCATTCTGGCCAAGGAAGAATGTCACTAAGTTTTTTAGCAGTCACTTAAGCTTAGTAAGATCCTTAGCAGACTTAAGATGACATATCTTTTGAGATAGTCTCTTTGATGTAGGAGCTAATCGTTTGAAAGCGGTTCATATTCCTTAAAAGGAGACAGATCAGCCTTTTCTGCTGCTGATCTAAACTGGGGCCACTCGTTTTTGTAAAATTCGTTGACCGCCTCAATAGCTTCTTCAAGTTTAGATTCGGCTTGCTCTACTAATCTCAACTCTGTGGCGCCCGGAGCTACTAATGCTGAACTCACATAGAAGCCGGCCGTACCAAAACGACTTGAGATAGATGGTATAGGAGAGCGAATTATACCTTGCTTTTTACTGTTATCCTCCCCAACAAACGGGATCATAAGGTTTTCTATGGAATCCTTAACCGCTTTGGTCTTGTCTATCATTTCCTTAAAGCCTTCCTTATCCTTCTCCTTCATTTTTTTCATATAGTC
>JBCDHA010000519.1:0-3253 GCA_038750705.1 Bacteroidota bacterium | reverse complement strand
CAACAGCCCTCCTGAAACCGATGCGGACGGCAATGCCTTGATCAAGGTACCGCTTGAAAGGTCAAGGTCGGGAGACTATGTTGAGTTTAACAAAGTACGGTTCCTGAGTAATTCGGCCATTTTCACTACTGATTCTAAAAGCGAGCTAGATGCATTCGTTCAGTTAATGACCGACAATCCCAAATACAAGATCAGGGTGCATGGCCATGTTAACGGCAGATTCAATAGAAATGCAACCATAAGAGCAGATGGCGAAGAATTTTTTGCACGTAGCGATGGAAACAAAGAAATATCGGCTTCTGCGAGAAAATTATCCGATTACCGGGCAAACCTGGTCAAGGACTACCTGGTATTGAATGGCGTGAGTGCCCGAAGAATCAGGACTAAGGCCGACGGTGCAAGCACAATGCTCTTTCCTTCCAGTGGACCGCTCTCCGGGTTTAATGATAGAGTAGAGATAGAGATTACAAAGGGGAAGTAATAACAATCATATTGCCGGACATGATCCGGCATCCCGAAGTATTTTGGGCTGCTTCTTTGTATAGAAGTTGTTTTGTCAAGGAGCTCTTGGTCTGATTGTATCGGGGCGAGTTTGGACAGTTGCTAACTGTTTCGAGACCCAGGTCAAGTCCGGGGACAATAGCTAATCAAACGCCCACTTCAAAAACTCAGGGAACACTTGCGACCAGGTTTTAAAATTATGCTCCCCGCCTTCTACTTCCAGATAGTGGATATCATCGCTTGAATAACCTACACCCTTTAGGCTTTTGATAATATCAAGCGTATCGTCAATAGCATCAATAACGCCATTATTATTTCTGTCTGCCTCTTCATCTTTAGTCCCGGCCTGAAACCAAAAAGACAATCCGCTTTTGTGCTCCCCGGAATCAATGAGGTGATGCATGATCCTGTCACTGTCTTGGTAGCTGCCATTGACAGGTTTTTTTCTCCACCAAAAAGATCCTGAAAAGACGCCAACCTTACTAAATACCTCAGGGTGATGCCAGGCAATGTCAATTGCACTTAACCCTCCTAAAGAAAAACCGGCAAATGCGGTTAGCTCACTTCTATGTGCGCAACCTATTGTCTTTTTGATGAATGGCAAGAGCTCTTTTAGTACAAAATTTGTATGCCAATGTGCCTTTCTACCCCTGTTTAAATAATCAGGATGACCGGCCGTACCATATTCGTTCATACGATCTCCGGCGTGAATGCCAATAACGATCACCTTAGTAAGGTTATTATTCTGATAACGCTTGGTGAGTGTATCGTGCAGGTGAAGCTGCCGGGCGTCTTGTCCGTCGTTTAAAAACAATGCAGGAGTTGACCTGGCTTCTGTTTCCGTCAGGCCTTTAGGGTAAAAGATATCAACGATCACCTTTCGCTTTAAATATTTCGATCTCAAACAAAGATGACGATGCATTAAGCTATCATTTACTATCTCATCGGTCTGATATTTTATGAAAGGTTTTAGACGTACTGCAAACATAAATTTTAAGTGGAGCGCGCAAATCTAGTGAACTATTTGAATTGTTATAAAATATTTAGTATCAATAGGGGTGTTTCAAACGGATGCATGGCGTTAGGCATGTTTCATCTCAGAATAATATTTTGAATTAATCGGTTATAGTCCGAGCTTTGCAGCCGATTTAGGAAGGCTTTTAAATATAAACAAAATTTCGTTTTGAAAGAAGAACATTTCAACTGGTATTCTCAGACCTTAAGTAAAAACATTGACATGCTTGTTTATGGTCATGCGGGTTATCCTGTGATCATATTTCCAACTACCATGGGGCGGTATTACGAAAGCAAGGACTTTAAGCTGATAGAATCTGCACGCTGGTTCCTGGAGCAGGGCTTGATCCAGATCTACTGTCCCGATAGTATCGATGCCCACAGCTGGTACAATAAATCTATCCATCCAGCGGATCGTGTTAAAAATCACAACTGGTACGATCAGTTCATTTTAAATGAAGTTGTTCATAATATCAGAGTGGAGAAGAGCATCCCTAAGGTTTGTGTAGCCGGAGCCAGCTTCGGAGGGTATCATGCCGCCAATTTTGCTTTTCGACACCCTGAAAGCGTCAGTCACTTATTTAGTATGAGTGGGGCTTTTGACGTTAAATCATTTATGGATGGTTATTACGATGATAATGTTTATTTTAATAATCCGGTTGACTATCTTCCGGATAGTAATAATCCAGATTTATGGCAAATGAATATAGTGTTAGGGGCCGGTGAATGGGACATTTGCCTTGAAGCGAATAAAACGCTTTCCGGAATTTTAAATAATAAGGGGATCAATCATTGGTTCGATATCCGAAAGTGGGCTGAACACGACTGGCCTATCTGGAGAGATATGTTTCCTCACTACCTGTCACTTATCTAACTGAAAAATATTAACACCAACACAAATGAAAAAAATTGGAATTCTATTCGGTCAGGAGAACACCTTCCCTTGGGCGTTTATCAACAGAGTAAACGAAAAGAAAATCAAAGGTATCCAGGCAGAAGCCGTATCCATTGATGTTGTTCAGCAGGCTGATCCCACAGAATATGCGGTCATTATAGACCGCATTTCTCAGGATGTACCTTTTTACCGGGCGTTTCTTAAAAATGCGGCTATAAGTGGTACAGCCGTTATTAACAACCCCTTTTGGTGGAGCGCTGACGAGAAATTTTTTAACAACGCACTAGCCGAAAAAATCGGTGTTCCCGTACCGAAAACGGTTTTGTTGCCTTCTAATCATCGACCTGATGACACGGATGAAAACTCATTTAGAAACCTAAAATTCCCTACCGACTGGGAAAGAATTTTTAATCATATCGGATTCCCGGCTTATATGAAACCCTTTTCAGGCGGCGGCTGGAAAAGTGTATACCGTCTGGAAGATCAAGAGGATCTTTTTGCAAAGCATAAGGAAACAGGCCAATTGGTGATGATGCTTCAAGAGGAAATCCAGTTTACAGAATACTTCAGATGCTATGCGTTAGGTGGAAACAACATCCACATTATGCAATATGAGCCCAGGAACCCCTTCCACCTTCGCTATGTACGTGATGGACAACCTGTGGCAAAGGCGCTGCTCAAGAAAGTAGAGGATTACTGCGTAAAGCTTAATCAGGCTTTAGGTTACGACTTTAACACGGTGGAGTTCGCCGTAAGAGACGGTGTTCCTTATGCTATTGATTTTTGCAATCCTGCTCCTGATGCGGATATTAACTCGGTGGGGGAAGATAATTTTGAGTGGAT
>JBCDHA010000518.1:0-3253 GCA_038750705.1 Bacteroidota bacterium | reverse complement strand
ACGCCTTTCAAGCTTCTGAGAACGGCTCATCGTCAGCAAATGAGCTTTCTCTTCAGAGGTTAATCGTATTGGGTTTCCTTTCCTGGCCATGACACTAAAATAAGAATTATTAGTTAATTAACTTAGTAATTAATACACTAGATGAGTATGGCCATACTCATTAATTGGGATGAGACTTTTAAACTGGACGTCTCAATTGAAGCTTTATTAAGTTCAAAGGCTAGCTTATTGTTTACCATTTTAAAATTAATGTTACTTCCTTTTTTACCAAGACCTATCTTATCCGTAATGATTAATGTTTTGCTGCTATCGGTCTTCGCTTTGATTTCTTCAAATCTATTGCTACTTGTTTTAGATACATAGAGAATGTCAGTTTGAGTAACTTCAGCAGCGCTGCTGAATCTCACAATTTTAAATTTGCGGTTACCTTTCAATTTTCCATTATACCAGCTATTCATGGTATTATAAACATTGTCATCGCCAATGACGCCAATTACAAATGCCCCTGAACTCTCGGGCCATTGGATGTATTTGGTAAAATTGTACAACATCATCGCATGAATTTCGTGCATTGGTCTGCTTGTTTGCCCAAATATCTGACCAGCAAACAAAGTAGATGTAAAGCCAATTGTTAAAAGTAGTTTTTTCATTTTAGTCGGTTTTGCAAGCATATGCCAATAATTCTGCCAAAATAAAAACCCCTCTGATTTGTAAATCAGAGGGGTTTTATAAAAAGGAATTTCCCATACTGGGAAAAATATTCCCATGCTGGTCAAATAATGATAGCCATTGCTGCTAACTGACTGCTTGTTTTCAAGGTAGTTTTTTGTATTGCGGTCTCATTTAGTTCAAATTTTAGTCTGTTGTCTACCACTTTAAAGTTTATACAGCTCCCTTTTTTTCCAAAGCCTTTTTTTGCAGTTATTGTCAATATGGGCTTGCTACTCACTCTATTAAGAATAACTTCAAATTCCTCGGGTCTTAGTTTTCCTATATAAACTAATTGGTAGCCAGACAGGTCATCAGTGGCTAAAGCCTTTTTAATAATAAAATTCTTATTACCACGAGTTTTATTACCATACCAGGTGTTTAGCGTGTTATAGACGTCGTCAGCACCAATTACACCTACTAAAAAATCACCACTATTTTTGTCTCCAGGCCATTCAATGTACTTTAAAAAGTTATAGATCATCATTGAATGCAATTCATGTGCAGGCCGATCCTGAGTATAGGCTGAGGAGGGGGCCAGAGAAAAAAGGCCAACCATCAGAAAAAGTTTTACTTTATTCATATCGAAAATTTACAGCCTAAAAATCAGATACAAAAGTAATCTTCTAGGTTAAATATCTAAAATCATATCCACTTTCAAGATTGAGAACAAATTTTTTCATTAAATGTATAACATTTTCAATGTCATTTTTATGAACGGTTTCTACCGTTGTGTGCATGTATTTTAATGGCAGGGAAATGAGGGCCGATGCAACCCCCGAATTAGAATAGGCAAAAGCATCAGTGTCTGTACCTGTCGCGCGGGATGCCGCAGCGCGTTGAAAGGGGATTTTTTCTTTTTCGGCAATATCGATGATCATATTTAGTAGGTTATTATGAACAGCCGGACCATAAGTGAGTACGGGTCCTTGGCCTGCCGCCTGATGTCCGCTTTCAATTTTGTCGTACATAGGAGATGTTGTGTCATGGCAAACGTCAGTAACTATAGCCACATTAGGCTTGATGCGTTCAGCTATCATCTGAGCCCCTCGGAGGCCTATCTCCTCCTGAACAGAGTTAACTATGTATAACCCAAAAGGTAGATTCTCTTTGTCTTCAGAAATTCGTCTGGCCACTTCAGCAATCATGAATCCCCCTATCCGGTTGTCTAAGGCTCGACCTACAAGGTAGTCCTTATTCAGTTCGAGTAATTCATCGTCAAATGTCATTACACACCCTACATGAATGCCTAACCTTTCCACTTCTTCCTTTGAGCAGCAACCTACATCAACAAAAATATTTTTCAGCGAAGGCGCTGCTTCGGATTTGCCATTACGAACATGAATGGCAGGCCACCCGAATACACCTTTTTTAATACCTTTTTTGGTATGAACGTTCACTCTTTTAGACGGAGCTATCTGATGATCAGAGCCTCCATTTCGTCTCACATAGATATAGCCGCTGTCTGTAATATAGTTGACAAACCATGAGATCTCATCTGCATGCGCCTCTATTACTACCTTGTAATCGGCCTTTGGGTTTATAACGCCTACAACGGTTCCATAAGTGTCCGTTATATACTCATCAATAAAAGGTTTAAGGTATTCAAGCCATATTTCCTGACCGGACTGCTCAAAACCGGTAGGTGATGCATTGTTTAAATATCGCTTTAAAAACTGTTTACTTACCTTATCCATAAATTACATTTTAAACTGATCTTGCAAGGCCTCCGTCGACCTTAATGTTTTGGCCTGTTATGTAAGAGGCTTCCGGTGAACTGAGAAAAGCAACGGTTTGGGCAATCTCCTGCACCGTGCCTGACCTGTGCATAGGTATAGTCTTTTTTACTTGTTCGTTTATCTCGTAGCTATCAATGAAGCCGGGCAAAACACTATTCATTCGAATACCGTCAGCCGCATATTTGTCTGCAAACATTTTGGTAAACCCACCAAGTGAGGCTCTTAGGGCTGAACTTATCGGAAATGACAGAGAAGGCTCAAAAGCAGCGAATGTAGAAATATTCACTAGAGCACCGCATTGTTGTTTTTGCATTATTGGTGTGACGAGCTTGGCAAGTTTAATTACGTTCAATAAGACCAAATCCAAACCTGTATGCCAGTCCTCCTCAGACAGATCCAACAATTCACCTTTAGCAGGGTGGCCGGTATTATTCACTACTACATCTATTCTTCCATAGCCCCCCATGGTTGCATCCACAAGCCTCTTGAGGTCTTCTTTGCTGGTAACTGACCCTTGAACAGCTATTGCAGAGAGTTCTTTGGCTACCTCATTTATACGTTCACCCCGAGCCAAAAGGCCCAACTTATAACCTCTTGAATATAATTCTCTGGCACATGCCAAGCCCATACCTTTGCTGGCCGCGGTAATAATAGCTACTTTATCGGGCATCAGTACTTACAAAGGAATGTTACCGTGCTTTTTTCTCGGCAATTTGTCAACTTTGTTTTCAAGCATTTTGAAAGCTCTAATTAGCTTTTTTCGAGTGTTTTCAGGAAGTATGATCTCATCTACATAGCCACGGTGT
>JBCDHA010000517.1:0-3254 GCA_038750705.1 Bacteroidota bacterium | reverse complement strand
ATTTTCGACCACCGGCCGCTCTACTATATTGTGCATACCCAGAATAGCTGATTGTGGCGCATTAATGATTGGAGTGGAAAGCATCGAGCCAAAAATACCTCCATTGGTAATAGTAAATGTTCCACCAGTCATTTCTTCAATAGAGAGTTTCCCGTCACGGGCTTTCTTGGCTAACCTGACCACTTCACTTTCTATTTGCTGAAAGTTCAGCGCCTCAGCATTTCGAATAACCGGTACCACGAGGCCTCTTGGAGAAGATACGGCAATGGAAACATCGCAGTAATCATAATAGACCGTTTCATCACCATCTATACCGGCATTTACCGCAGGCCATTCCTGAAGCGCTTGACAGCAAGCCTTAGTGAAGAAAGACATAAAGCCCAGTCCCACACCGTGTTTCTCTTTAAACTGCTCTTTGTATTTTTTCCTTAAGTCCATTACCGGTTTCATATTCACCTCGTTAAACGTGGTGAGCATGGCGGTTTCATTTTTAACAGAGACCAGCCTTCTTGAAATCGTTTTTCTAAGGTTGGACATTTTTTCTCGTCTTTCCCCTCTGGTCCCGGAAGGCGTTACAGAAGCAGTTGCTGATTCTGTAACCTCGGTGTTGGCGGGTGCAGCTGATATTTTCTCGGCTTTAAGCGCATCTTCTTTTGTAATTCTTCCACCCACTCCGGTCCCCTGGATGCCTTCTGAAGAAATGCCTTTTTCATTCATAATTTTGGCCGCTGCCGGTGACGCATGCCCTGCTGCATACGAATTTCCTGATGATTGGGGTGCGGATTCCGGTGTTTTCGATTCCACCGTGGCCACTTCAGAAGATGCGCGAGCCCCACCTTCCATCACTTCAATTTTACAAATCAATGCTCCTATTTCTATGGTATCGCCTTCCTGAGCAACAATTTGAAGTGCCCCGCTAGCTTCAGCCGGAAGCTCAAAAGTAGCTTTGTCAGATTCCACCTCCGCAATGATCTCGTCTAACTCTACATAATCGCCATCTTCTTTTAACCAGCTTGAGATGGTAACTTCAGTAATGGACTCACCTACCGTGGGTACAATCATCTCCTTTACGTCACCGGTTTTTTTAGGTCCGGTGGGAGAGTTCGTTTCCGGTGTGGCCTGTGGTTCATCACTTGTAGCAGATGATGGGCTTCCTTCACCCTCTGCAATTGTGCATAATATTGCACCCACCTCGATGGTATCACCCTCTTGGGCAACTATTTTAAGAATACCAGCTTTTTCAGCCGGAAGTTCAAAGGTGGCTTTATCAGATTCTAACTCAGCAATAATTTCATCTTGTTCCACATAATCCCCGTCCTGCTTCAGCCATGACGCTATGGTTACTTCGGTGATTGACTCACCGACTTCCGGAACTTTGATTTCTAAACTCATGATAAGGTGAATTAAATTTTAAATGCGTCTGTAACTATTTTAGATTGCTCCTCTTTATGGACTTTCGGGTAGCCCGTAGCCGGAGAGGCACTTGGTTTTCTGGAGATCACTTTTAGCTGGTAGCCCTCAAGAGTGCTTAATATATACGTCCAGTACCCCATATTTGAAGGCTCTTCCTGAACCCAAACAATCTCTACATTGCCGTATTTCTTCAATGTGGCGTCGAGTTGCTTTTTGGGTAACGGATGCAATTGCTCCATTCTAATGATGGCTATATTCTTTATTTTTTTGGTCTGTTGATGCTCAAGTAAATCGTAATATATTTTACCGGAGCACAAGAGCACTCTCTCCACAGATTTTTTTGTAACGTAGTTGTCATCGAGTATTTCCTTGAATCCTCCTTTTGTAAACTCCGCTACAGGAGAAACAACCTTTGGGTGCCTGAGAAGTGATTTTGGAGAAAAGACCACTGCGGGTTTTCTAAAGGTCCAGGTGACTTGTCTCCTTAGGAAGTGAAATAAGTTAGCCGGCGTTGTGATGTTGGCAACCACCAGATTATCTTCTGCTGCTAACTGCAGAAATCGTTCGGGTCGGGCATTGCTGTGTTCCGGGCCCTGACCTTCATAACCATGCGGCAATAACATTACCAGACCATTCATACGCTGCCATTTAGACTCAGCACTTGTCATGAATTGATCGATCATAACCTGGGCTCCATTGGCAAAATCACCGAACTGTGCTTCCCAGATCACTAAAGCATTAGGAGTGGCCATAGCATAGCCATACTCAAAACCTAAAACACCAAATTCTGAGAGTAAAGAGTTATAAATTCTAAGGTGCTCCTGTCCTTCTTCAATATGATCTAGGCTGCAATAAGGCTGATTAGTATTGGCATCAAAGATATAAGAATGTCTGTGCGAAAAAGTACCTCGCTTTACATCTTGTCCAGACATTCGCACCTTTTTCTTGTCTATAAGTAAGGACCCATACGCCAATAATTCCGCATCAGCCCAATTTAGTTCCTTTTTATCGTTGAAGTTAGCTGATCTGTCCTTAATTAGCTTTTCAATTTGTTTCAAGGGTTTAAACCCCTCCGGTATTGTAGTTAAGGCCTTGCCGATTTTATCTACAGACTCTTGTGAAATGCCAGTATCAGGTGATTTATCGAAGTCACCAGGTTTAGAACGGCTTAGCACATGCCACTCTTCTTCGAGTTTCTGTGGTTTATAAGGTAGTGGCTTTTGTTTCACTTCGTTAAGCCTGTCTTGCAACATGGCCCGAAACTCCTTATCCAACGTCTTGGCCCTTTTTTCATCAATGTCACCTCTATTTATGAGTTGCTTCACATAGATATCTCGTGGGTTCGGGTGTTTCGCGATAAGACTGTAAAGTTTTGGTTGGGTAAATTTAGGCTCGTCACTTTCATTATGACCATGACGTCTGTAACATAGCAGATCTATGAAAAAGTCTTTGCCAAAGGTTTGGTTATATTCCACAGCAAGTTTGGAGGCGAAAACTATGGCTTCAGGGTCATCTCCATTGACATGAAGTACCGGCGCGTCTATAATCTTAGCAACATCCGTACAGTAGATACTGGAACGGGCGTCATCATAGTCAGTGGTAAACCCTACCTGATTGTTAATCACAAAATGTATAGTGCCTCCCGTTTCATATCCAGGCAGTTGAGACATCTGTACTATTTCATAAACAATGCCTTGACCGGCCACTGCCGCATCGCCATGGATTAATACTGACATGGCTTTCTTTAAATCACCACTGTATTCATCATCTATTTGTCCACGGGTATAACCTAATACTAAAGGATCAACAGCTTCCAGGTGACTGGGGTTAGGAGTAAGTTT
>JBCDHA010000516.1:0-3259 GCA_038750705.1 Bacteroidota bacterium | reverse complement strand
TCATCAGATCACTATAACCAGCTTACGCTCCTGCTCGAATTGTATTTCTTACAGTCAAGCAAACTTTTGCTATTACGCGCGACAGTGAATTTTTTCACCTGAGTCTACCTTATGTACGCCTTCGTTACTTTTTAGAAGGCTATCGCCCCAATAAAACTACCAATTATACACTGTCCTCATAAAAATAAGTTAAAAATGGTTCTTATTAAGAGTGGTATTTCACGTTCGTATAAAAAATTTTTTTATACTCCCACCTATTCTACACAAAATAAAAACAATTTTAACGAATAAGTGTAGTAAAAGTTTATAGGGTCTTTTCGTCTACCTGTGAGTAATCCGCATCTTCACGGATATTTCAATTTCACTAAACCTATGTAAGAGACAGAAAAGAAGTCGTTACACCATTCATGCGGGTCATTAATTACTACCTGTAGGCTTTCGCCCAGGTCCGAACTCAGCGTGCAAGCAACTAGCCAGCACTGAGCTCATCCTCTGTACTAAAAAATTTTTTTTTATTTTAATTGCAAAAGAGAATTTAGATTTTACCGTTTTTCCTTTTCGGATTCCGCCAACAGTCGGTGAACCTCCTTATGGTGTTCTTCGCAAAGTGCAACCGTCTTTCTCTTTCTTCTAATCAGAGATTGCTCAAACGGTGTGAGATTTTTAGGGATATTCCGCACCGGATTAATGTGGTGCTCCTCTAAATTCTCAGTTTCAGAACATCCCGGGAATTGGCAAGAAGTTGCCGTTCGAATGTTCTTTCCATGGGTTGCTAAGATTTCCTTGGGCTCGATTAAGTAGGGTGTAAGGTGCTTTCTACCTAACCTAAAGTTTTGGGTAGTCTTTAGCGTCTTAGGATAATACAACACGGTCGTAGCCTTAGGATTGAGGTCGTTCTTGATTTTCAGGTTAGGACCGTACTTATGAAAAACTGACGCTGCCGTGGCCAATTTTAACTTGTGTGCAATAGTTAGGGCGCAGGATTTTCGGTAGAGCGATACCACTGGCCACAGATCACTATATTTATTTGCAGGGGAGTAGTATTCCAGGATGCCCCTTATGACACTTGAGAAATGGATAACTATTTGCCGTTCTTCCAATGTTGATAACTTGAGGTTTGCCGTAGCTCGCGCCGTACCATCCTTACGTACTTTTGCGTAACCCTTGTCTACTGCTCGTTCCATAATACGTTTTACTGGAACACGTAGTTGTGCTGCATTGATCGCTGTAGCCTTCAATTGCTTTACAGCGTCTTCCTTACTGCTCTGGTCCGGGTCATGAACGATTTTATTCGTATCAATATAACGGATGAAAAATCCGAGGTACCGAAAGTCAATATTAGTGGAATGGTAGATTTTTGATTTTTCTTCATTTACCTGTAATTTAAGTTTTTCGTTGACGAAGTTTTTAATCTCTTCGTCTATTTCCGCCGCTTCCGCTTTTGAGCCAATAAAGCCAAGCACAAAATCATCCACGTATCGGACATAATGCAAGCGTCGGAAGGAAGGATCATTGAAGTCTTTACTCTCTCCGGTTGTTTTAAGCCAATGATTGTGTTTAAGACGAGCAATCAACTCGCCTGTACCAGGTATATCTACCTCTTTAACGAGAGCTTTTTCCGTACTTGTTAGGTCCTTACGATGATTATAGCCAGGCGCAGGGCGTCTTCTATTCCCGTAGTTCCATTTCGGGATAATAGTGTCCACAATGTGACAGTCAAGGGTATGAAGAAACAGGTTAGCTAATATTGGGGATATCAACGACCCTTGAGGTGTACCTTCAATACTCTTCTCCTCAGCATTTGCATATTGAATGTCGACGTAACCGACTTTTAACATTTTACCTATAAGCTCAACCGTTGCCTGGTCTGCGTATTCTTCCAATTGTTTTAGGAGGATTTCATGGTTAATCGTATCAAAATACTTTCGTATATCTACGCTAATAATCCACTTAATGCTTTTCCAGTGGACTTTTATCTCTTTAAGAGCAAGGTGGCAGTTTTTGTCGGGGCGACCTCCAAAGGAAACCGGCAGGAAGACTTTTTCTAACACCGGTTCTAACTTTTCTAATATAGCCCCCTGCACAACTTTATCTCTTTGCGATGAGATACCAAGCGGTCGCTGCCCACCATCCGGTTTAGTAATATATATCCTTTTGGTAGGCTTAGGTTTGTATTTTTGGCTAGCTAGCTCTTTATGGAGCTTTTCCATTTTCTCTAAGATGAAATCGCCTTTTATTTCTCCATCTAGTCCCGGAGAGACATTATTTTTAGTTCTATTAAGGCCAAGACTTAAGTTTTCCATACTTATTAAGTCCTTATAAATAATTTTATCCATATCTTCAGATTTTTTTTTTTTAGCAAGAAAATTTTTGGGCCTGGACGGTCCACTCTACTAACATAAATATACCGAAAAGTAAACCTTCACGCTAGCGTCAGGGTTTACGTTTCAAAAAAAATTACAGACTACCAGCTATCATTGATTCCTTTACGTACTGAATTGACCTCGCTTGTTGTTAGGCTTAATAGTCATTTTCCTGACAGAATCATTTACGTCACTGGATCGGCAGCCCTTTCGAATTTGGCTATTAACTATGCCGAGGACCCGATACGGGTCCGTTTGGGCCTTCGCTTAGTTCCACGATTCAATCCTTGTAAGTTATTGAACTGTTCAGTTCCGTTACTCCTGTTTGATTCCTCATTGAATACGCAGATAACGGTGATGCCTTTTTGACTTCCAATGCATCCGGATGGTCGTCTCTTCCGTTGTTGAGACCATTTGGTCACGGGTTTCTTATATCCCACACGCCAGTTTCGGGTACCAGTTCAAGGGTTCTTCCTACATGCTGTGGTCCCCTTCCGCTTGTTTCACGGATCAGGTTAGTAGGATAAAACATAGGCATTTAATTTTAGGCATTAGCCTATATGAATCGCAGCTTTCTAAGCCGCACGATGACAAAGAATTTCGCTACCTTTGGACTTTCAAGTTTAAAGCCGCCGTTTACTGGGACTTAAGAACAGAGCCATAACACCATTCTCTTAATCTTTCAGCACCGGGCAGGTGTCAGCCTCTATACGTAATCTTACGAATTTGCAGAGACCTGTGCTTTTGTTAAGCAGTCGCTTCTTCCATTTTTGTGCCGACTTTTTTGATATCCACTAATAAAAAAGTCCTTTCTTCTCCCGAAGTTACGAAAGCAATTTGCCGAGTTCCTTTTACATAGTTCATTTAACGCCTTAGTTTGCTCAACCCACTCACTT
>JBCDHA010000515.1:0-3259 GCA_038750705.1 Bacteroidota bacterium | reverse complement strand
TCAGGCAAGAGTTAAAAAATATAGCGCTGGTTCTGCTCTACCTTCTCGGTGTGTCGCCTTATTTTTTGAAACGCTTTTACTGATATTTACTTCTATGATTTCACTGATCGATTTGAACAAACTGCATGGCCCCATTCAAAAAGAACTGGATGAGGCCCTGCATCGTGTAGTGAAGAGCGGCTGGTATATTGGTGGAGAAGAAGTAGAGAAATTTGAAGCGTCATTTGCAGCGTATTGCCGGGTTCAGCATTGTGTGGGCTGTGCAAGTGGAACGGATGCTCTTGAACTGATATTAAGGGCCTATGAGATTGGTGAAGGAGATGAAGTAATTGTACCTGCCCTTACCTGGGTGTCTAATGCAGAGGTCGTCAAGAAAGTAGGAGCAACACCTGTGTTTGCTGATGTCGATAGCAGCTATACCATTCATCCGGGATCTATAAAGAGTAGGTTGACATCAAAAACAAAAGCGCTGATGGCAGTCCACTTGTATGGCCAACCCTGTCAGATGGATGAAATATGCGAGTTAGCTAATACATATAAACTTATTTTAATTGAAGACTGTGCACAGGCACATGGAGCGACGTTTAATGAAACAAAGGTGGGGAGTCTGGGTCATGCCGCAGCGTTCAGTTTTTACCCAACGAAGAACCTGGGCGCCATTGGGGACGCAGGGTGTGTTACTACTAATGATAAAGCGGTCGCTGAAAAAATAAGGTTGTTGGCAAACCATGGACAAAAAGTGCGGGATGTGCATGTGCTTTCAGGAGCTACAAGTCGTCTTGATCCGATACAGGCAGCAGTCCTGGGTGTCAAAATAAAGTACCTGGACCAATGGAATGCTAAGCGCCAGGAAAATGCGAATGCTTATTTGCAGCTTTTGGCTGGCTCGGAAGTAGTCCTTCCGGGGATCCCAAAAAACACTTCTCACGTATTTCATCAGTATGTAATCCGATCTGAAAACAGGGAGGTTTTACGAAAAAAATTAATAGAAAATAATATTCAAACGGCTATCCATTATCCTACTCCGTTAAATAAGATGCCGTTTTTTGGTCAAGAAGTTAGTTGCCCCAATGCTGAAGCCTTCTGTGATTGTGTAGTGTCTATTCCGATATTCCCGTCACTGAGTCGTAGTGATTTACAAACCATTTCTGAACAGCTTCTGCTTAACGATTTACCGTCCAAATAACCTTTTCAAGTTTTTAGTAATAATGTCATTGATGTCTGGTGATATTCGCAAGAAATAGATGGTTGCCCAATAGACGATCGTTAAGGTTAACGATGTAAATGCTATACTTAAAAAAGTACTTTCAATTTCGGGAAGTCCCATCGGAAGCAGAAACAAAAGCCCACCTAAGGTCCATATCACGCCTAATTTCCAATTAAAGGGCTGTAAATCAAATTTCTTCCATATGAAGATATACCTAAAAATATTTACACTGACTAATGCAATTAGTGAGGCGAGTGCTGCTCCATTAATGCCATAGATTGGAATGAATAGAGCATTTAAACTAATGACCAAAACAATTAAAACTCCCATGAAATAGGTGGTAAAGCGATATAGCTTGGAAGTAGCCAATATCTCACTATTTACGCCAAAGGTCATATCTACTAAATGGCTAAATCCGATAAGGAGCATAACATATTTTCCATTGCTGTATTCGGCAGGTAAAAATGAGAATACCGCATCCAAATTAAGCCAAACACCAAGCAGTAAGTAAAATCCAACTGCGCTGAGGTTAATGCAACTTTTTTTATAAATGTCAGAGATGGTATCAAGCTTATTTTCGTTCCAAGCATTTGAAATGAGTACAGATGAAATTCTTCTTATTCCATTAGCTGGCAGATTGACAAATGCACCAAATAAGAACGCTGTTGCATATACGGCATTACTTTCTAACCCTAGCGAGTTGCTTACCATTACGCGATCTACCTCCATTATGATTCGTACTCCAAAGGCGTTTAGAATACCGTAACAAGCCAGGGATAGAACCTGGTTTTTAAGGGGCGCGATATCGGTTAAAGCTCTTTTAATATTACTGATTTTAACCCCTTTGGTCCAAAGATAAAACTGGCTAAAGATGCCAGGAAAGCTCATAGCAAATACGAAAAATAAGAAAACAATATCAAACGGCTGATCAGCCTTAAGGTAATAGTAGATAAGCGCGGCCAAAATGATGATTTTGACAATCAGGCTCTCCAGCACGGTGCCCAATACGGTATTTTTCATCATCCTAATGAAGCTGTCATTATTTCTGAAAAGAATTCTAAAGGCACAAATAATGATAAAGCCTGCAGAGAAATAGGGATAGGATGAGGCTTCATTCTTGTCTTTTAAGATCCAATTGTTACCTCCGTAATAAACACAAACTGCCGAAACAATTCCCAAAACTGTTATCAACAAAACCAATGTATAAAAGCCATTCAGATTTTCTTTTTGGTATTTGGGGAATATGTTAAGAATGACCAGCGATAGTCCAAATGCAAATAGACCCGAGAAAATACTACTCAATGAACCTATAAATGACAATAGACCCACCTGTTCAGCAGTAAGAAGTTTTGGCATCAAAAGGGCATTAACCAAAAAGCCGATAAGTACTCCAATCGTGGAATAAAAAGTGGCCTGCAATCCCTGCTTTTTTATTATGCCCAAATGTTTGAGTTAGTTCGTGTAGAGCTGTTTATGTGCATTACAAGGATACAAAAGATCAATTATTAGAAAAAGTTAATCTCACTAACGGTTGATTTAATTAGGTTTGAATTGATGGAGTCATCACAGTTACGAAAACACCTCAAGTTTACCTGGAAAAACCATTGGCGTCACTTTATACAAAGTCAGCGGCTGGGTAGTATTGGAAAGGGTACCTTTTTAGACAGGAATGTTCAATTACTTCGATTTCCTAAGAACATCTATCTGGGAAAGGATGTGGTAGCGAAGGAGGGCGTTAAGATCTGCAGTTGTAACCAGAATGCGCAGGTACATATTGGGGATCGCACTACGTTAGGTTATAATACAATGTTATTTGCCAGCAGTAACATTACAATAGGTAATGATTGTTTGATCGCACCATTTGTGTATATAGTGGACAGCGATCACCAAATGCGTAAAGGACAACGTATTAACGAACAACCTAACGTTGTTGAACCTATCAGCATAGGTAATGACGTTTGGATTGCCAGTAACGTAACTATTTTGAGGGGAGTAGCTATTGGTGATGGAGCCGTAATTGCAGCGAATTCCGTAGTTAATACGGATGTATCC
>JBCDHA010000514.1:0-3271 GCA_038750705.1 Bacteroidota bacterium | reverse complement strand
TTTTTGTAATGACGGATGGTGAGGAGTAGATTATGTCTGATCATGGTAGTAGTATTTGAGTTTTGAACTTTTGTCGTGTTTATAAATTCTGGTCTAAAATGCCGTAGTACAGTCCAGAGAAAATTCCATTTCGCTCTTACGGGTGATCTGAGGCATTGCACTTCGAATATTTCAGTAAGGTCACCTTCTACTTCATCGATATAGTCTTCGCGGCAGAACCAGCGTAGGAATTTAAGGACATTATGTGGAGGGGTGGGTTTCATGGTTTTGAAAACAAAAACCCCAAATGAAGCTCCTGCCCGCCAATTAGCGGGTGCCGAAAAGTCCCCTTTAGGGGATTTAGGGATAAAAAATCTGTATTGTATTTAATCTCGTTCATCCTTAAATCTTATAAATTCAGATTAAGACCATTTATTCGTTCTTGATGCAGTCTACAGGATTTAAATTCGCCGCTCTCAGCGTTTGTACACTCACTGTTAGCCAGGCAATAGCCAGCGCAGCAGCTCCTGATAGCCCAAACCACCACCAAGATAGATTTACCCGGTAAGCAAAAGAGCTCAGCCATTCTTCTGCAAAGACATAGCTAACAGGAAGGGCAATAACTACAGCAATAACCACCATTTTGATAAAATCGGAAGACAGCAGTTTTACAATATTGAGAACCGATGAGCCCAATAATTTTCGGATACCGATTTCTTTTTGCCGTTTTTCAGTGGTGAAAGTGGCAAGTGCCAATAACCCTAAACAAGAAATAATAATTGTAATTCCACCAAAATACTTTGCAAGTTGAGATACACGTTCTTCAGAAATATATTGATTCCGATATTCTTCATTTAAAAACGTGTAATCAAAAACAAAATCAGGGTTATATTGGCTATAAAAATCTTCTATGCCTATCAATGTCTGCGTAAGTTTTCCACCTTCTATTCTTACCATCACTTTTTGTGTGTACTGCGGGGCTAGAACAAAAAACATTGGATTTACATTAGCACGTAGTGATTCAAAGTGGAAGTCTTTAACCACACCTATGATTTTTAAATTAATACCTCCCCATTCGATTGATTTGCCAATAGGATTTTCTAACCCCATGGTTTCTATACCAGCTTCGTTGAATACTACGGATAGGCTATCGTTATAGTCTTGCGAAAACGACCTTCCTTCCACCACCTCAATACCGAGCAATTCGATGAGGCCAAAATTGGCGGGGCGAAAAGCTACATTGCTTATTAATTCAGGATCTTTACCCTCCCATTTGATATTGCTGGTGTTGCCTCCGCCCACCATACTTTGGCCCGCAGATGATGCACCTAGTACGCCAGGCACTTTTTCTAATTCGTTAATAAATGTCTCCAGGTTGCTACTGATATTTCCCTCAACTTCAAAATGGATTACGTTTTCCTTATTGTAACCAATGCTTTTCGTTTGTATAAATTCTATTTGCTTATAAATGATGATGATGGAGGAAATGAAAATTACGGATAGCGTAAACTGAAATATGACCAGCCCTTTTCTTATCCATAGTGCCCCTACATTTTTGTTTAGTTTTCCTTTTAGTGCAGTACTGGGTCTAAATTTTGAAAGATATAAAGCGGGGTAACTTCCAGCAAGAATACCGGTAGCAAGGATTATCAGTGCCATTGATACTATTAATTCTGCATCAAACCGAAGTGACAGTTGTTTCCCGGTAATTATGTTAAAATGTGGTAGAAGAAGGCCAACAAGCACTAGTGAGGTAATCAAAGCTAAAAATACCAGCAAGGTTGATTCTGTTATGTATTGAACTATCAGAAGTTTTCTACTAACCCCCATTGCCTTTTTCACTCCCACTTCTTTTATCCTTCTGGAGGCCTGTGCAGTAGCCAAATTCATGAAGTTGATACAAGCTATTATCAATATAAATGCAGCTATTAATGAGAAGAGTTGGACATATTCTATTCTGCCTCCACTTTGTATTCCATTTTCATAGTCACCGTAGAGATAGTTCGAAGAAAAAATAGTTAAGAATGGCGTTCTATGTTTATCCTCTGTTCTATCAGAAATGAATTTGGTTATCTTTTTGTTGAACTCCTTCGTGTCGGAGCCCTCTCGGAGTACTACAAAAGAATGTGGGCCAGCGTTTTTCCAATCGAATGCATGTGGTTGCATGTCCTTCACCAAGTCTACGGATAGTACAAAATCAAATTGTAAAGAGGAATTATGGCCTATATTCTCAAAGACCCCTGTCACCGTATATTCAGCCTCTTGTTGAAACATGATATTTTGACCCAAAGCGTCGGAAGTTGGATTAAAAAGTCTCAAAGCAAGCTCTTCTGAAATAACAATAGAATTCTTATCTGTTAGTATCTCGTTTTTATTGCCATGAATAATGTTGAATGAAAACACATTAAAAAAATCTGTACCAACATACTGGCCATCCGCCTTGATAACTTTATCATCTGATTTGAGCGTGAACTTTGGGAACCAATAGGCAGGGGTGACCACTGCCGCATACTCCACCTCCGGCATTTCTTTTTTCAAAGTCTCAGCCAAGAGCCATGGTGTCGATCTTTGTACGCCTACCTGACCATTCTGTTCATGTCTTTCTAATACTTGATATAATCTTTTATCATTTTGATGAAACTGATCCATAGTCATTTCATCCATTACCCAAAGGTATATAAGTAGCGAACAGGCGAGTCCGCTGGAGAGTCCAATTAGGTTAATGACAAACGAACTTTTGTGTTTGAGGAATGAACGATAAGCTATTTTTAGATTGTGTTGAACCATAGTTGTTGAGTTTTGACCAATGCGGGATGCTTTCATAAATGCTGGCCTGAAATGCCGTAGTACTGTCCATAGGAAGCTCCATTTTGCTACCGTAGGAGACCTGCTGTATTGCGCTTCGAACATCTCGATAAGATCACCTTCAATCTCATCGATATAATCTTCGCGGCAGAACCAGCGCAGGAATTTAAGGACATTATGTGGAGGGGTAGGTTTCATGGTTTTGAAAACAAAAAACCCAAATGAAGCTCCTGCCCGCGAATTAGCGGGTGCCAAAAAGTCCCCTTTAGGGGATTTAGGGATAAAAAATCTGTCTTGTATTTAATCTCGTTCATCCTTAAATCTTATAAATTCAGATTAAGACCATTTATTCGTTCTTGATACAGTCTACAGGATTTAAATTCGCCGCTCTGAGCGTTTGTACACTCACTGTTAGCCAGGCAATAGCCAGCGCAGCAGCTCCTGATAGCCCAAACCACCACCAAGATAGATTTACCCGGTAAGCAAA
>JBCDHA010000513.1:0-3276 GCA_038750705.1 Bacteroidota bacterium | reverse complement strand
CAATTTTTCTTCGAGGTATTATCGTCAATTAAACTTTAAAACATGGACGGGTAGGGTTAACGCAAAGTATAAGTTAACTGATAAACACGAGTTGACGTTTAACCACAACATCATTTCAGAAAACCGCATAGGGTCAGATACATTAGAAATAATCTTTGGAACGGATATAGATCCAAATAGTTTGCCTTCTGATTATACTAGAAACATTACAGGCCTTGGGCTGTCTTCCTCACTTTTCAAGGGTAAGGTTAAAAATGTACTTACAGCCAAGCGGTTCAGCGTTAGTACCGCTTCTACTTCCCGTCTTCTAGGAGGGTTTTTTATTGATGGCACACTCATAGAGGTAGAAAAATCGAGTTATGGGATTGGCAATTCTACTAAAGTTAAAATCGGGTCAAACCGCTTTATCAGAGTATCCTATGAATATGCAACCCGGATTCCTGAGAATATTGAGTTCTTAGGAGATGGTCTCTTTGTACTGGGCAATCCTGAACTCGAACCTGAAACCAGCCATAACGTGAATACAGGTTTCTTTTCCAGCTTGGGTAAACAGAAAAAGCACTCGATAGATGTCAATTTATTTTATCGCTTTATCATGGATAATATTTTTCTGCAACAGGCAGGATTTACTGAAGCAGTGTTTCGTAATCAAGACGATGCAAGGGTATACGGAGCAGAACTCTCCTTAAAGGGAGAAATAATACCTGCGCTTCGATATAACTTTTCTACTACCTATCAAGATATCCGGAGGGCAAATTCCAGAGAGTTGAATTTAGAGAGTGCCCGTCAGCCTAACATACCCTATTTCTTCTCCAATCTAGGCTTGAGATATAATCATTCAAGAGAATTACTGAGTGGAAATTGGGATGCCTACCTCAATTACGGTTTTGTAGAGAAGTTCCTACTAACTACGATACCTAAAGAACTGGAGCCTGCGCTTTTCGGGCCTGTTGACGAGGTAAGATCTACGACTATCATCGACACGCAGCATACGCTGGATGTGGGTATGACATACAAATACACTAAAGTGCCATTATGGATAAGTTTGGAAGTGAATAATCTATTAGACATACCTGTATTTGATGGCTTTAGAGTACAACTGCCCGGAAGAAATTTTAGAATAAAACTTAAGTATAGAATAAATGGAAAATAATATGATAATTAAAACTAGAAAGTCAGGCATTTTAATCCTGTCCTTCAAAAATATTGTATCAGGTCTTGCCTTATCAGGCATAATATTACTAGCAAGTTGTGGGGATGATGATGAGCCAACAGCATCAATAGAAACGGAACTAGGCTATGTACTCTACACCTTTGGAGAAGGTAATTTCATTACCTCTAGTGACACTTTATTTACAGGAACGGTAAACGTGACTGATTTAACAAATGCAATTCAAGTGGCTGGAAATGCAAGAGGTGGAGGAAAGGCTTTTAACGGTTCTTTCTATGCAGGTGTGAGCCCATCGGGTGATCCTGGTATTCAAAAATACACCAGAGATGAAACGGGTACCTTACAGGAAGATGGTTTTATATCGATAACTCAGGAAAGTCCTTTTGATTTTTCGGAAGCAACGAAAGGATATTACGTGGATATTACTAGAAGTACTACAGCTTTACAGATTTTTGACCCGTCCACCATGCAAAGAACTGGCCAGATAGACTATCCCGAAGAAGTAACAAAATTCAATACTGGAGATGTTGCGAATATTGGCCTCTCGTTAGTACAAGTTAGCGGAGATTATGTGTATACCCAGGTAGGATTTCGGGAGTCTGATGGTACAGTAGCTTATGACTCTACTTTTGTTGTAGCCATTAATACGGATACAGATACGTTTGAAGAATTAATGATTTACCCCAAAGCTTATAACTTTTCTGAAGGTGCAAGAGATACGAATGGAGATCTTTATCTTGAGGGAGGTGTGAGCAACCCACCTCTTGGCGTTGCTTCTAGAGAGCTTGCTCGCATAAAATCAGGAACAACTGCTTTTGATCTGACCTTTGGAACAGAGGGTATATTTGGATTTAGAGACATAATTGAAAACCCGGGAACTGGGTTTGGAATCGTTTTAACGGTGGGAGCACCTTTGGTACAAGATGGTAAATTATATATGAGAATTTTTTCCGATGAGTTAATTGGAAACGATGCATTTTTTAGTGAAAATATAGATGGTTATGTGGTAGATATGAATGCTGAAACGGGCTCTAAGATTCAGGAAATTCCATCTAGTTCTTTTGCTACCAACAGCTTAGAAGGTCCTAAACTGCTTGATGACCTGATTTACTTTCCGGTTAGCAAGAATGATTTTCAAGGTTACTACACCTATGATCCAATTACCGGGGCGGTAAATAAAGCCATTACACTTGAAGGGATAAAACCAGCTGCAATAGCAAAATTAGAAATAACAGAATAGTCATTTCAGTCCAAATCCATTCAATATGATTCTGATAGCCATGTCTTTGACGCTTTTATCAATCCTCTGCTTCTATGTGGCAGCGAGCAGAACGGAGTTAAATCCAAGCGTCATTCCTGATTTTCTCTCCAAGTATCCTCAGTTGTTGAGGATACTTGGATGGACTTTTACCGTAGCAAGCCTACTTCTATTTGCCGTTGATTTAGGTTTAGCAAAGGGAGTTTTCACCGTTTTGGTATTGTGGCCCACGCTCGCATCTGTCATTATTCTACTAGTTCCCTTTTTTCAAAACAAAATAGTAAAAAACTAATTACGGTATGCCAGCAAATAAAAAGTATCTATTAAAGACTAGAGGTGCCAAAACTAGCAAAGTGCTTGCTTCGGCCATTGGAGGCCTGGCCGCTACGATCGGCATATTATCTCTATTAGGACTACTAGGATTTGGTGAACTGATGGTTTTGACCATATGGTTTGTTTTTCCTTCACTTTGGGCATTCTTCATTGCGGTGGTGTATTGGATTAAAAAACCAGGAAAAGCCTGGGCTGTACTGGGAGCAGTGATCGTGATATCGGGACTCGGTATTTTCTTGTTAAAAACACTTTAAGAATGAAGGATATGGAAGAACATCAATCGGATAAAAGAGTCTATAACGCTTTTTTCAATACGCATACCGTGGCTGGTATCATCATCAGTATTGGTGTATTCGTAATTTTCCTGGCAGGGGCTTTTGCGCTCTTTCAAAAGGAAATCAATAACTGGGAAGTCAATAGTCAGCGGAGTGAGATTCATTTGAAGGATGTGGATTACGACCGGATACTCGCTGAGGTAGCTAAAAAAGGGTATCAAATGTATGCACGTGATTTT
>JBCDHA010000512.1:0-3278 GCA_038750705.1 Bacteroidota bacterium | reverse complement strand
TCATTAAAGATACCAAAGTGTTATTTTACAGGCTACTCTTTTGAATATCAGGTGATAGCTTCTTTCATCTCACCCATGTTTTTATAAAAAAGACCCCCGAAGTTTTACAAAACTTCGGGGGTCTCACTAAAAGTTTGCTCTATAGAGTTATAAGTATATGATTTAATACTCACCCCCAATTTTTCTATGATTTAACTCCTGGTTATTCCTGAAAACGGGAAGCTGAATTGGTATTTCCGGATTATTGTCTAAATCGGATAGCGATTTCATAAAAGTAATGATCTGCCGTTGTTCTTTTATTGTGAGTTCTAGCGGGTCTTCAGGTAACGTCTGGTTGGGTACATTTAGACCCATGCCTTTACCTCCGCCTTTATTGTAAAAGTCAACCACCTGCTCTAGTGTTGCATATACTCCATTGTGCATGTATGGCGCTGTCCACTGGATGTTTCTTACCGTAGGGGTTTTGAAGGCGTGCATGAATATTTCCGAGGACTCTTTAATCCGGCCGGCAATTCTACCCGGATCTTTATCAATTGTGGTATTGGAAGTGTCGGCCGGTACACCAAGTACTTCAGATTCTGACTCTTCAAAAGTAGGAGGCACTAATCCATTAAATACCGGTGCGAAGTGACAAGTTCCGCATGACGCTTTACCATAAAACAAATTGAAACCTTTTATAACATCCGGATCTATGGTTTCAAGTTCTCCCCGCATGTATTGATCAAATGGGCTGTTAAGTCTTGAAAGAGACGTGATATATGCCGAAAGCGCAGCGGATATAGAATATTTCTTAATCGGTTCGGCGCCAAGGTTAGGGAAAGCGTCTTTGAAAAGTTCATTGTATTCATCGCTTTCAGCAAGCTTTTCATTGAGTTCAAGAAAAGAACTCCTGAACTCATCATGGTCCACAACCACATGCTCTATCTGATCATCTAAAACTTCCACCCTCAGATCGTAGAAAAAGCGATCAGCATATACTGCATTAATGAGTGTAGGCGAATTTCGCTCAACTGTACCCTTAAAATCAAATGCTACGCTTTTCTTTAAGCCATCGGTGAAGGCCTTTTCAGGACTATGGCATGAGGCACATGCTCTTTGATTATTTTGTGATAAAGCAGGGTCGAAGAACAATGTCCTTCCCAATTCAATGACTTTGGAGTTGTATTCCTCTTTAGGATAGCGCACAAAATAATTCTTATCAAGGAAATCGGTATCAAATAAATTTCCAGCGAAATAATTGACCGGATGCTTTTGATGAAGTGGTGAGGTCTCGTAGTAGGTTTCAACTCCCAATACCTTTTGTGCATTCAGCAGGTCTTCGAAGATAGGATTAAGATGCTCTTTGAAAAATTCAACCCGGTCAAAAGTATCAAAGTTTTGATTTTCTTCCAGGTAGGAGATGGCATTGGACAAACTTTCGTTGAGCCTCTTACTTATAGCGGCATCCTTCGAATCAATAAAAGGGTAGTAATGTGCTATTAAAAAAGTAATTGTTTCCAGACCTGCCTTTTGCTCAGCCATCACCTGGCTTAGCGAAGGACTATCGAACCCACTTAGGCCCATAGTAAATATTCTTAACACCTGAAAACGAGAAGCTTCAAATACATGTCTGTCGGTTATTAATAATTGCTCTTGAAACCGCTTGAATTTTCTGAGATTTGTAGCTAGAAGAGTAATTAAACCCGCGGCTTCTTCAAGGTCTGGAGCTTCACTAAATAATATTTCATCTAATATTTGAAAACCTTCAGGCGTCAATACGGTGATATTGTCGTCTGCCTTTCTTTCAAGTGAATTTAGAGGCGCGCCATTAATGTAGTCTTTTACAAACTCAGGATCAAAATAAGCCGCTAGTGGTTCCTGTCTTTTGTACCGGATTCGCAACTTGAGGAATTCACTTCTCAGCTGTGCCAGCGGCATGCTACTAAAGGATTTACTATAATTTTCAGTATTAGTGACTAGATCATCCAGCCCGGAAACATAATTGCCTTTTATGGCAGAAAGATGATTAGTGGTTGATTTTTTCTTCCACGCAGTATTAATCACCACGGCTGTAAATAGAATAGCCGTAAGTATCAGTAAGTACTTAGCCCTCATATGAATTTAATTGAGTTAAAATGAAAAAAAGTCTGGCGCCCCGGCGCCAGACTCTGATGAGAATCTTAAATAATTATTGAATGATAAGTTTTCTTCCTTCACCGGAATTGGTTTTTAGGAAATAAACTCCGGCTTTGATATCGGAGACATCAAGACTTTTCTGAGCTCTGAATACTTTGATTCGCTTGCCGGAGTTGTCATAAAGAGCAGCGTCAATAACTTGATTGAAATTCAATTGGCGAGATACCGGGTTTGGCCATACCTGGAATTCCAGGCTCTCACCAAGTTGATTTTCAATGCCTTCTAAAGACGTGATTGCTGTAATTGCTTCATCCCATCCTGTGATAGCAAACGTAAGAGAGTTGTTGTAAGGGTATGGGTTGCTGCTGGAAGGGTGTTGTGAATTCGCCAGAATCGTTTTGCCGTCAGGGGTAGGCTGTACCCCGGTCATTTCAGCGCCAAGCGGAACAATAGAAATTCTGACCATATCATCGAGCGTTGGGTTTTCTAATGACATGTCTAACAAATACAACTCGCAAGTTCTATTGCTAATTCCTGCAGGTGTTCTGCCATTTGATGTTCCGTTTAAGTCTTCAGCGATAAGCATATAAGCCTTACCGTTGGTTACTAATACATTCAAGCCGTCAGGGTTTGACAGGTGCTGATCAGGGTATTCATTAATTTCCGGGGAGCTTGCATAGAAAGGGCCCCCGTTAAGATAAGTTGTTACTAAACCTGTAGCAGGGTCGAATTCTAAAACTCTGCCGTAGTAATCATTATAAAATCCGGCCATTACGAAATCAAGGATTTGGTCGTCAGTTTTTTCAGCTAGTTCAGGGTGCCGTGCTCTTACAGGTTCTATCCAGTGATAGTCAAGAACACCACCTTTTTCTGCTCCCCCTGAGAGTCGTGTACCAATGTTATCTCTACCCGTTTCAGTCATGTAAACTTTACCGTCGTGATAAGTCACCCACTCCAATCTATTAAACATGGTAGCACCGGCTGCCAGCGCTTCGTCAGTATAGTTAAGTGTGGTTTCAAGGTCAGTGCTTGAAATCTCTACCCAGGGTTCACCTTCAGCATCATGTTTATAGGCGTATAATTTACCGGAACGAAAATCACCGGGAGCATCAGCAACAAACCGCGAGAAGATACCGGGAGTTGCATCAGCGCCCAAATATACT
>JBCDHA010000511.1:0-3291 GCA_038750705.1 Bacteroidota bacterium | reverse complement strand
ATTGCCGTGGCAGATTGTACAGGCCATGGAGTAGCAGGAGCTTTTATGACTGTTATTGGCCATGCAGCGCTGGAGCAGATCATCAATAAAGACGGTGTTGATGAACCTGCAGAAATTTTGCGGCGGCTGAACACCTATATTCAAGAATCGCTAAAGAACAATGTGGGTGAGATCATGGATCATAGCATGGATATAGCGTTATGCAAGATTGATCGAAAGTCTAAAACGTTGACCTATTCCGGCATAAATCGCCCATTGGTTTATATTGCCAACGGTGAATTGAAAGAAATAAAGGGTACAAAGATCATTCAGGGTGAAGAAGAATTAGTATCTGCTGATTTTGCCAGCAAACAAATAAAATATTCAGCAAACCATACCTTTTACATGTTTACCGATGGTTTTCCTGACCAGTTCGGAGGCGATAGAAATAAGAAGTATATGACAGTCAGATTTAAGCAACTGCTGAAACAGATAAACCCTCTCGATTTTGACACGCAAAAGGACAGGCTAAAGAAGGAAATAAGAGAATGGCGAGCGCAGAATGAGCAAACAGATGATATAGCGGTACTTGGTTTTAGGCCTTAAGTACAAGCTTGCCGTTAGAGACGCCGACTAGGCTCCCGACGTTATAGAGCAACCTGGCACCAACATTGGCATCCCATTCATCTTTTCCCGGAGCTACTTCACTAATATCAAAACCAACAATTTTCCTGCCTGACCTTACTACGGTTTCTACAAGGTGGATCAACTCGAAGAACTCCAGGCCACCGGGTACGGGAGTGCCGGTATTCGGGCATAGTTTAGGGTCAAGTCCATCAATGTCAATGGAAAGGTACACCTGCTTTGGCAATTCGGCGACAATTTTTTCACAGATGTCCACCCATGAATGGCCATGGTAAAGATCGCGCTTCACGTTTTGATCCAGGAATGTCACTACCCGGCCCTTTGAGTTTTCTATGAAAGTACTTTCTTCTTTACAGAAATCTCTGACACCAACTTGTACCAGTTTATCTATTTTCGGATTCTTAAGTGCGTTGTACATGATAGAGGCATGCGAATAGGTAAAGTCCGCATATGACCTTCTAAGGTCTGCATGAGCATCAATCTGTAAAATTCCAATACGCCCAAAGTGCTCTGTCACGGCATTTATAAGACCAAGCGGTGTGCTGTGATCACCGCCAATAAGACCGACGACTTTGTTTCTTCCCAAATATTTAAGGGCCTGAGATTTAATGTATATGTTCAGCTTTTCACAAACCTCGTTAACTGCATTAGGTATAATTTTGAGCTCATCGGGTATAGGAGCTCCCTGTGAGTTTTCCAGCCATTTAATATACTTTGAGACAAGATCTCTATGTATGTCGTTTTCTTCTTTTAATTCTTTCGATATAACAAGTAAATGCATGCCCATGGTCCATGCATCTTTGATATGGGGTAAATACAAGTCCACTTGCCCGGAAGCATCAAGAATTGCCTGCGGACCATTGGCAGCGCCTGAGCCGTAAGAAACCGTTACCTCCCAGGGCGCCGGTATAAGTATCAGGTCAGAATGATCTTCATTAAACGGAAGGCCGAAAAGAGTATCAGATATTGCCGGAGCATTTGGATCAAATGCCTCGATAACCTCCTTTTTTGATTGCATTTTAAAAATTTAATAGATCCGGGTATTCATAGCTGACTAGTTTTCCGAGCCCCTCGGAAACCTCAGCCCACGATTCGATGTCAAATTCTATTTTTACCACTCCACATGTGGTTATATCGCCGATTTCGCTTCGGGTAAGATACTCGGCAAGGTAGGTGACTGATGGGTTGTGTCCAACAATCAGGACAGAATCCCATTCAATCTTTAACCGATTAACCACTTTTAATAAAGACCTTATAGAGGCTTCGTAGACCTCATCATTAACATGAATTTTAGCGGTATTATAGGCAATCTGTTCTGCAATAAGTGAAGCCGTGGTTTTTGCCCGTAGGGCGGGGCTGGTAATGATGATATCAAACTCTTCCTTTTTTTTGCTGAAGTTAATGCCCATGCGAGTAGAATTCTGCAATCCTATAGAATTCAACTCGCGTTCAATATCTCTCTGCTCGCTGGTTTTATCCATAGCGCGAGCGTGTCGCAGAAGTTGCAGTGTTTTGGTGGACCCCATATTACCTGACTATACCATTAAAGTGTGTGAAAATATGTATTAAATTTTAAGAAAGCCTCAAGATGACCGGTTCAAATTTGAGAGGTATGATATTGATAATCTTTATTAAGATGTAGAAAGTTAGGTGGATATGTAACTGTAAGATAATTAGATCATAAGATGGTGAAAGACAACTTCGGATCATTTGTATAGGTGAAATTCAGGTATTGAAGCAGGTATTCACGCGTAAACACGACCTTTCTTTTTTGTATATTTATATACTACTTAATACTATCGGGATGGTAAGACGTATTAAAATGACTGTAATATTGTTATCCGCGTTATTGCTGATATGGTTGGGATACTCAGGATTAACAATAAATCAAAAGAGCAATGATAAAGTTGGGGCTCTGGCTTTGGATGGACCAGATAAAGCTTTTATTCACAATACATATATGCTTTTGGATCGGAAAACGGGACGCGTGCCGTATGAACGGCTAAATGACTCAAAGGCAAAGGCTTTGGTTAGAACGGCACAACAGGTGAGGGACTTTCAATGGCAAAATATCGATACAAAAATACCAGGTAGATCTCGTGCATTGTATTACGATGATACTAATGATATACTCTATTCAGGTGCGGTTACCGGTGGACTCTGGCGAAACACCAGCTACAAGAGTGGTAAATGGGAAATTGTAGATGGTTTTGAGGGCACGGCAGTAAACACGATTGTAGCTGATCCTATTGATAATGACATTCTTTATTTGGGTACCGGCGAGTCCTATACGGCTTTTGTCAATTACAGGGAATCAACCGCTGTAGGAAATGGCATTTTTAAATCTGCCAATGGTGGTTCCAGCTGGGAGAATATCGTATCTACCAAGGATTTTTACTTTATCAACGATCTGGCCATGCGGGTAGAGAGTGGTATTAGTGTTCTTTATGCGGCCGTAGGATCAGGCGAATATAGAGGTCAAACCTTTGTTCAGGAAGGTTTATATCGTTCAGACGATCAAGGGCAAACATGGACCCAGGTATTGCCGACTATTCCCGGTACGGACAATATTTATCAGGTATCGGATATTGAGATCACTGGTGCAGGAAAGATAGTCGTCAGTACGATGAGAAATTCCGAAAATGAAGGAGGTTCTATTGTCTTGAT
>JBCDHA010000510.1:0-3299 GCA_038750705.1 Bacteroidota bacterium | reverse complement strand
CACAAAGGAAAATGAAAGAGTTACTTAACACCAGTCCCACGGTAGTTGCACAGCGCGAGATAATAAAACACGTTTTTGGTAAGACAATACAACGAGAGGCATTGGAGGAGGAGGAATTAGCTCAACCCAAATTTAAAAATATCGTGCAGCGACAAGGCACTTTAGAGGAAGAAGAATTACCTGCGCAAGGAAGATTCAAAGACACCGTACAGCGTGAAGGCACCTTGGAGGAAGAAGAGTTACCCGCTCAGCCCAAATTTAAAAATACGGCACAACTTGCCAATTCCGATGAAGCTCATCCAAATAATACCGGCCTACCAGATAACTTAAAAGCCGGCATTGAAAGTCTTTCAGGACAATCGATGGATGATGTGAAAGTACACTATCAATCGGACAAACCTGCACAGCTTAATGCGCATGCCTATGCACAGGGAACTGACATTCATATTGCCCCGGGTCAGGAACAGCATTTGCCCCATGAAGCCTGGCATGTAGTGCAGCAAAAACAAGGACGTGTTGAGCCTACTATGCAACTTCATGATGTAGCCATCAATGATGACAGAGCCTTAGAAAAAGAGGCAGATACCATGGGAGCCAGAGCTCTGCAGGGTTGATTTTCTTCAATTTCATATAACTCCAGGGACACCTGTCTGAATGTCACTTGAGCATATTATTGACAAGGTAACCATTCAATTCACCGCTCCGGAATCGGCTGGTAAGGAGGTTGCCAGAACGCTCAATGAAACAAAAGAAGAAATACGATCAATTCTTGAAGCTATTTGCGATGAATACGCGCCTGACAAACCACTGATCGTAATCGGCCAATTGCAGTTGGACCTTGGCACGGTTTCTATTCAAGAATTTCGTGAAGTATTCAATGGCCGGCTGCGAAGCTTACTTAGCGTCGAACTTAAAAAGTTTTTGGAAAAGGAAGAGGTTAAGACGTACCTTCAGGAAAAGTCAGCCGCTGAAAATATTGATTACTTTCTCTCCTTAAAGCACTATTTGAAGTTCGGATTCAGCGAATCACTGCAGCGTGAGAGCTCTTTCAACCCCGACCAGTTGATACAGAGTTTATACCAATTGGATCATAAACGATTGACTTCTATGATAGAGTCAGTCTGGCCGAACCCTAAAGCACGCCGGAGATTGAGACAAATAAGCCCTCAACTACTTTCAAAGATCAAAGGTGCGCTGCCCATAAACCAATTAGAATTTGCTGAAGAGAAGAACCTGATTAACACGGTCGGCCTATTGACTTTTTATTATCGTTTTGGAGAATTTCCTCCATATGCCCTGGTACTGAAAACAAGCGATTTAGAAATCCTGGTAAACAGCGTACTACATGGACCGGACAATAACTGGATAAACCATTTTAAGAAGCAAATAAAGGTTGAAGAGTTCACGATCAGAATTGCAGAAACGTTATCACTGGACACCATAAAAAAAATCGCTGAATACGTTACCGATTTCAAAGAAACGTTGGAAGGATGGCGCTCGTGGGAAACACTATTAAAAGCAATTGAGCCACCTTATTCTATTCAAACCGTGTCCGGTAAAATCGCTTTCCTCCATTTTCTCACCAGCTCTTCTGAAAAGGAAAGGGCACGCATTATACATGAGCACCTACACCTGGAATCCCTGTGGCACACAATTGACTTCAGCCCAGGTAAACTTAGCAAGGCATTGGATACAATTAAAAGTGAGATTGAAGCGACAACGTATAGACTGGTACTGCAACAGATTCAAAGTATAGAGCACCTGCATTTTGAAAAGCAAACAGGCAAGCAAGCGAGATCAATCGAATTACACACTATACTGCTACCGGAGACATCTGTCCATCAGCTTTCCGAAGTGCTCCGCAAGCTGTATTCGACAGAACCTAATGAATTGGCTCAATATATTCGTGACCATTGGGAAACTAAGGGTTTAAGGTACAATCTGGCCTTACGAATCGACAATGATCTGCGAGAACTGATTACTAAAATGGTCTGGGGGACTCATGAAAGTTATGAGGAATGGGTCCGGCTTGAGGCGATTTTTAATCGTAAAGAATGGAACGGGAACCAGTCCCAAAAAGTACGAGCACATCTTTACTTTCACTATTTCCAGTTTTTGAGTCTTCATGCCAAAAAATCGTGGAATAAGGAGCAGTTTACTGAGTGGATGCTCCTGCAAATCCATCAACTCATAGAAAAGGATGATGGAGGGCCTGCCGGCCTTGGGAGTAATTTGTTTTCACTTCTTTCCGTCCCCATCCACCCATCTCCAAACCGGTTAGAAATACTAACATACATGCTGCATAGAGGCATAAAAAGTACTTTATCTCAGGTTCCAGGTTTGAATAATGAAGACATGCAGATTTTTTGGGACAGTGTACTCAAATCACAAACTGAGGTATTTCAGATTTTTAAAGAGAATAACCCGGAGGAGAATTTTTGGATAGAGCTGACCGATTCAATGAGTGTGATCCAGCTACAACAATTACTTACTTTACTGGCGCCGTTTCAATATGATCATATTGCTAAACTGGCACAGGAAATTCAGCAATACACCATACGCCATGACGTCGAAATCTCCATTCTTTCATATAAACAGAGCTATCTCGTTCTCTTTAGTAGCCTTTCCGAGTCCGGATACAATTTAGGTAAGATACAATTGGCCGGTGTTTTAATCCAATCAGTTTTAGATCAACACCACGAATTGAACGATCTGTTCAAATCATCTCAATGGGAAGACCTCCCAAAAGGTTTTCAAGAAACCTACCCACTCTTATACCATTCACTATTAAACATAAGACCTGATTGGAGAATTTACGCCAACCTTCCGGATAGTGACAAAAATGAAACAACTCAGGACCATCTCCATTTCGGCATCTTGGACAAGGAGGATGGCAAATATGATCTTCAAGATTTAATCCAGTACTACTTAAAAACAGGAATGCTTCCTGATTGGTCAGAGCTAAAGACGGAGGCCGAGCTCGGCAAAACACTTGAAAAGCTAATCGATTTATCATCGACGGAAGGGGTTAAGGTTTTATCTTTTGCCTGGCAAGAGCCGGATACAAAGGAGAGATTGGAGCAGTTGATTGCAAAGTCCAAGCACGAGCAGTTAATAAAATCGTTAAAGGAAGATAGTGTACCACTCTACTCCCGGGACAAACAAGTTGAAGTACAGCGCGTAGGAGCCCTCCTTTATTTCTGGACTTTCTCAGATTGGCCTTGGTGGTATTCAACCGAATCACAGGACGGGAATAAAACAAATGCATACTCCGAGGAAGCCACCCTAAAGCGTTTGGT
>JBCDHA010000509.1:0-3315 GCA_038750705.1 Bacteroidota bacterium | reverse complement strand
GCTCCGTCAAAAGTAGAAAATACCCAGAAGTTTTGGTTGCCTTGATACGGATCGTCGTACACAATTTGATTCACAAATTGGTGATACTTGCCTATGGCAGCCTTCAGATTTAATTTTTCCGTGGCCTTGAAGTTAAGGCTAAACCTTGGCTCATTGTAGTACTGGTCATTGATTTCATGATAGTTGAGCCGTACACCTAATGAGGCCGAAAGTTTCGTTGTAAGTTCGGCTTTGGCTGTAGCATAAAAACTCGAGATGTTTCCTTCTTCAATGTCATCGCTCACCAGGCTATCCTCCAGAAAGGTCTTGTAACTAATCTCATGGTCTATCAATGAAATACCCCCCTCCAGTCGTAACCTGTCATTAATGAGCACCTCGTTATCAAAGCTCAGATTCACATCATCGATATTATTTTCCTGCCTAAAACCGGCATTAAAACGTGTTACGGAATCGGCTACGTTTAGCTCGGAACTATAACTAAAATTGTAGTCTTTGAAAAAACGACCGGCGGACAAACGAAGGTTAGAATAGTGGATGTTATTCCATTGCCGGCCCCATCTTAGGCTTACACCGTTGTTTCCCCATTCGGTTATCTCTGTTAGCGTTTCCTCAAAAAAGGCCGGCACCTGGGGGTCTTCTACGCGTGTGGTGTTGTTGCCGGTAAGATTATCAGCGCCGGCGTAGATACTAAGCGCCATAATATCCTTTTTACCGGGTCTAAAACTTAACTTACTGTTGAAGTCCGTAAAATAAAAATCCGGTTGTATTTCATCTAGTTTTGGATCGTCGAGCGGTCGTGCTATTTGCTCATCATTTCTACGGGCAATATTGAATAATTTGTTGTACAATCCACTTTGTATCACATCAGTAAAGGCTCTGCGTAGTGATACCAACAGATTAAATTTTTTGCCGATAGGCGTTTCATACGTGGCTCTGGCGCTGATTAAGTTCAAACCAACATTGAGAGTGGGTTTATTCGTGTTGCCAGACTTTCCTACAATATCGACGACACCGCCAACGCGTCCACCATATTTTGACTCAAAGCCGCCTTTATACACTTGAACATCCTTTATGACGTCCGGATTAAGCGCACTAAAAAGACCAAAAAAATGATCCAGATGGTAGATAGTAAAACCGTCCAGTAACACAAGGTTTTGGCTGGGTAAGCTGCCACGGATAATGAGGTTAGCTGAAGATTCATTTTCCCCGCTTACGCCCGGCATAAGCTGAATGGTTTTGAACAAGTCTAGTTCACCAAGCGAAGGTAATGAAGATAGGGAACGTGGGTTAAATGCCACTTTGCTAACCTTTTCAGTTACCTCCATAGTTTTATTATAAGTATCAACTACAGTAACGTCATCAAGAAGCTTGATATCCGTTTGTAAACCTATCTCTAACGCTTCGAAGTCCATATCCGGAGTCAGCTTGATCAACTTTGGCATGTATCCCAGGTAGCTAATATGTAGTACGGTAGTATCATTGGGCACATTGGGCAGCGTAAAAAAACCGTCAACGTTGCTTACTGTTCCCTTGGTGGTATTACCAATACGGATGGTGGCATTTGGTAATGTTTCCCCTGTAGAGGCATCTTTGATTGTACCTTGCAAAATCACGGACTGATCCGTAGTAGTTATTTCATCGCTCTTTTCTCCGGCTTTAGGTACGATGATGATCTTATCATTTACATTCAGATGATTCAGCGGGGTATCGCTAAGAAGTTTTTCCAGGGCCTGTTGCAATGGTTCATTATCAAATGATTGGCTTATGATCACACCTTTGATCAGGTCATTATCGTAGGCAATTTTGAGTTTATACTCCTTACGCCATTCTTTAAGTACGTTAGCTAATGTTTCTTTTTCGTAAGTCTTTGTTATTCGTAACTCATCCCACGCTTGTGCGGAGCAGACCAACGGAAGAAGGGCAAATATGCCAAGCGTTATAAAGCGCCAAAAGATCATTTTGCAAAAATACGCGACCCTTTTTGCTCGTATTTATAAGACATGGGCAATAGGACAAGCTTAAGGGCCTCATCGAGATCCTTGTTATTGAAATAGCCGGTATACGATCGGTTGGTCATAGCTTCCAGTGTTATTTCCACATTGTACTGACGCTCAAGTTCGGCTACTACCTCAGAAAAAGGTGCATTTTCATAGTAAAACTCGCCGGAGCGCCAGGTGGCAGTTTTCTCTTTATTAAATACTACAGGCTCACCCACATTACCCCCCTCTATTTGTGAAGATTGACCTTTGGTTAACACTATTTCTTTTGCTTGTGTGTTAATAACCCGAACTTTACCTTCAAAACACGATACCTTAAGTATCTCACCCCGGTTGTAGACATTAAAGCCCGTGCCTATGACCTGAACGCGCCCTTTGGATGTTTGCACAATAAACTGAGCTCCTTTAACCACATTGAAGTAGGCCTCACCTTCCAGTGCTACCAGGCGCTCCTCCTCCCAATTAGACTCATCAAATGAAACATAGGTTTCAGCGTTTAACATTACTGCGGTGCCACCGGGCAGTTTATAGGATAATTGTTCTCCTGCAGAGGTGCTGTAAGTCGTGTCTGAAGGAAGCAGAAAGTACATGGCCACAAGCATAATAATGGTAGCGGCAACCGCCATTCGTACGAAAGGGGCAAGTTGGATAACACGAGACTGCCCTGTGGAGGGATCTGTTTCTTCCAACTGATCTGCAATTTCGCTCCATGCTTGCGCCTTACTCTTCTTTTTTGGAGGAGCCAGATGCGATGAACTTTCCATGATATGTTCCAGTTCTGCAATGGTTTCTTTGTACTCAGGATCAGTTTTGAGCTCTTGTAGCTCTTCCAGAGAAACTTTGCCCTCCATCCAATCTTTTATGAACGTGTCCTTGTTCATATCTTTTGCGTTATACGTTCCCTTAAAAATTTCAATGCTCCATGCATTCGTTTTTCTACGGCTTTTACTCCAATACCCAGACGATCCGAAATTTGTCGATAGGTAAGATCATCTATCCGGTTCATTAAAAACACTACTTTTTGGTTTTCAGGCAACTGATTCAGAGTTTCATTGAGTTTCTCCGCAAATTCCTGTTCTTCCATTTGGTATTCAGGGGTTTCTGCTATCGGCTTGTCCTCATGTTGCAGTTTGAACTCGTACTTTTTTTTGGCACTTTGGAAATGATTGATGGCCAAATTATTAGCAATGGTGAATAGCAGGCTTTTAACGGATCCCATCACAATTTTGTCACGCTTGTTCCAGGTCTTGATGAAAACCTCCTGTGCTATATCTTCTGCTATATCGATATCGCCCAGCTTGTAATAGAGAAAATTCCT
>JBCDHA010000508.1:0-3335 GCA_038750705.1 Bacteroidota bacterium | reverse complement strand
TGCACAATCTTGGTGGACCATCGGTGGTGATTCAGACCGGTCCTCCGTCACCAATTCTTCATTTCAATACATTATAAATTATCGCGCCACACCGACCTGGCAAATTGGAATGCGACCTACCGTTTCTGTTGATTGGGAGGCCGAAAGTGGAAATAAATTAGAAATTCCCGTTGGCATTGGAGCCGGTAGCTTGTTTCTCCTTGGCAACACACCTATCCAATGGTTTATTGAGGGGGAATACTATGTAGAACGACAGAATGATTTTGGAAGTGACTGGGCGATTATAGCTTCACTTAATATCGCATTACCCAGTCTATTTTAAACCTAAATCAATATTCAAATAGGGTTCCACTAGCATATGAAAAACAGGTAAATAACTCTACTTTTTAATCAAACTAACATATAAGTATCATGAAAAATCATTTAATAAAACTGATTGCATTATTTTTTGTAGTTGTCGGTTGTGATCAAAATAAGCCCGTTCAAAGTGATAACGTAGCAGTAGCTGAGAAAAAAACGGAAATTTCCAGCGATGCTGAATTAGCCGGAGCAAATATCTTAGCATTTGGTCCGGACAATGTTTTATTTATCGGTGATAGCAAGAAGGCAAAAGTACTTGCCATACAAACTGAAGCCCAGGAGCTAAAAGATCCCGTTCCATATAACCTTGAAGGGTTTGACACCATGGTTGCTGAAAAGCTGAACCTTGAACCGAGAGATGTTATCATCAACGATATGAAGATTCATCCGGTTAGCCAGGAAGCCTATGTATCTATCAAAATGGGGCATGAGCCTGATGCAGCATCGGTTGTCGCCATTGTGAGCCCGGTTAATCCAGATATCCGGTTTTTAGAAGTGAATAATTCAAACAGTTCAAGCGTGTCCATAAACAATCCGGCGTCAGGCGATTTAACATTTTGGAATGAAACGCCGGCTACCGCTTTGTCCATTACAGACATAGATTATCATAACGGTTTCGTTTATGTAGCGGGTCTAACCAATGGGGAATTTGCCTCCACACTTAGGAAAATAGCTTATCCTTTCAGTGACTCACAGGAAGTGGTTGCCAGTATAGAAATTTATCATGCCGTACATACGCAAATGGAAACGAGGGCGCCCATAAGATCCATGCTCTTTGCAGATATTGATGGTGAGTCCAACCTTATTGCGAGTTATACCTGTACGCCATTGGTCACCATCCCAACTGCCAAAATAACCGGGGGCGCCAGCATCACAGGTAAAACCATTGCCGAATTAGGCTACGGAAATACACCCATTGACATGTTAGTGGTAACCACTCAGGGGTTTGACGGTTCAACAAGTAAAAGCCTTCTGGTAACCCATAAAAACAGGGGGGGAACGATGGTCCCTTTTAACTCGGTAGTTGCCGGTGCAAAAGGAAAAGGAATGGCCGGTCAACGCGCTATGTTCGCTTCGGGGCTGGAAGGTATCCAACAAATACCCACGGCCAATATCATGCAACTAGATGTTCAAAACCCACAAATGCTTAGTGTTGTGAGACGAAATATTGAGACCGGTGAAATTGACCTGGTTTCAGAACTGACAGGTACATTTCTCCGGTTAAGTGATTTTATTTCCGAATACGATTTTCCTGATTATCAGTATCCTGAAGCACAGGAGGGCACAAAACAATACCATGACATGGTCAAGCAAATGGAAGGATATCCTCAATTGACCTCCAGGGAAATGGGTAGGTAATGACCTTAAGGCTTCTTTTGTCGAGTGTGTTATTTGCGAGCTTGACGGCTTGTCAGCTATTAACGGAAACACCTGAGGTTGAGACTGTTTATCCCTCTGCCGATGTGCTTCCCGAAAATTTGCTACGCATGTATGTGCAGTTTTCAAAGCCCATGAAAACGGTTGGCAATCTCGAAAGGATTAAACTTATAGACGAAGAAGGCAATCAAGTGAAATATGTATTCTTCAACAATGTCTATGAGCTCTGGAACCACGAACAGACCCGGTTGACACTCTTGTTAGACCCTGCCAGGGTCAAATCCGGCCTGTTGGTCAATGAAACGTTTGGGCGTGCCATAAAGCCAGGCAAAAAATATAAGCTGGTTATAGACGGGCTGGAAGCTGTCAACCACAAAAAAATGCAGGTCCCGTTTGAAAAGTGGATATGGATTGAAACCGCGGACCTGCTAAAGCCTGATATAAAAAGGTGGAAGCTGGTTAAACCCAAAGCAAATACTCGAGAATCTTTTGCCATTCACTTTCCACAAATGTTGGATCTTAATTCTTTACAGCAACGACTCGCCATTACAGATTCAGAAAGTAAACCGGTACAAGGAACTATTGTCATAGAGAAGCAAGAAACCGAATGGCGGTTTCAACCTGAAAAACCATGGAGGCACGGAAGTTATATTCTTCACGTAAACACTCGCCTGGAGGACCCATCCGGAAATAACCTAAACGTATTATTTGACTACAAAATAGGGGTATTAAGCTCCAGGAAAGAGGGTGAAATAGTACGTATACCTTTCAATATCAAAAATGATGAATGAATCCTTCCAATGAATATCCTATTTTGCGTTTCCTCTTTTTTGGGTTTGATTTGCTCAAATCGTAGTCATCATTAATAGGAGGTAATTCGTGAAGTAGTAGTAGTAAGGATAAATCAAAATTCGAATATCCCGATGATATTATTTGATACGGATCAGCACACGATTATAAAATCCGACTGGTAATAATTTGAAATCCAATTAATAGTATCTAAAGGCAAGAGAACCAGCGATTACTGTGAATAAGGATCATGGAATATAAGAAATAGTAACTCTGAACTTGGCGTCAATGGCGCCCAGCCGTTTATATGCAGCTTGAGAAAGTTTGATTAAAACATTACTATTCGATGTATTGTCAGGAAGTTTTCCCAACACACGTACAAATACTTCCTGATCATTCATATCATTCCTGACCTTTAAAATAGTACCGGCTTTTGCAGTGCGATGCAGTGCCAGATACTTTCGTGTATTATCTGTTCCTTGTATTACTTCCGCCACACCCGATTCTATAATCTCTTCAAAATTCAGCGGCTTCAGCTCTTCTTCATATTTCCTGGCAGATTCTACCGCCTTATTTATAGCGTCGCGATCCTCATCAGCAGGCCCCAAAGCAGACTTTAGTAATGTAGAATCGGATTTTTCCGTCATTGCTTCCGGTTCTATTTTACCACTGATCACCAACTCCTGTCCAATACTTATCTCGTTGGAAACAAGACCGTTAAATCTTTTAATATCTTCAATGGAAACATTGAACCTTTTGGACAAAGAATACAAGGTCTCACCGGTTTCCACAATATGAACCTTATTTCT
>JBCDHA010000507.1:0-3339 GCA_038750705.1 Bacteroidota bacterium | reverse complement strand
GCTTAACTGACCACTATTATTGAGCAAATTATCGTAGTACGTCTGTAGTTGTTGATGCTCTTTTTGAAGTGCACTTAGCTTGCGCCTATCTTTACGAATGTATTCTCCTAAGCCAGCTGTATCTGACTTTAGGCTCTCTACTTGTTTTCGAAGTCTGGAAATATCAGCAATGGCCGTCTCCAGACTGTCCTGAGCGTTTACCAGATTTTTTTCTAAATCGAGCTTTTCAGACAGTAGATCATCGTATTTTTTTTGAGAAACGCAACCAAGAACCCCTGTAAAAACTAGAACCGATATCAGGTACCTCATAATTGTAAATTGAATAGTTTTTCAAATATCCTATTTGCACGAACAAATAGAAAGAAAGTAGCCCTGATAAGCATGAACATTCAATAACTTAGAGGTAATCAGAAAATAGCGTATAATGGAAGGAATGTTAAAAGAAGGCTCACTCAAAGGCAAAACAATTATAGTCACCGGCGGTGGTACCGGACTGGGCCGATCTATGGGCGAATATTTTTTAGAACTTGGAGCAAATTTGGCCATCACAAGCAGAAAGATGGAGGTGCTGGAGAAAACAGCTTCCGAAATGATGCAAAAGTATGACGCTGAGGTCCTTCCCATAGCTTGCGACATACGTAACTATAGTGAAATAGAACACGTACTTGACCAAGTAGAAGCCAAGTTTGGTTCGATCAGCGGAGTAGTAAATAATGCAGCGGGTAATTTTATCAGCCCTACAGAACGACTTTCTCATCGCGCTTTCGATATTGTAATAGACATTGTTATGCGTGGCACCTCAAATTTCACTTTAGCAGCGGGAAAGAACTGGATAGCAAAAAAACAGCCTGGGGTATTCTTAAATATTGTGACTACCTATGCCTGGACAGGATCGGGCTACGTGGCGCCTTCAGCGTGCGCCAAAGCGGGTGTACTGGCGCTTACTCGTTCTCTGGCCGTAGAATGGGCCAAGTACAACATTAGAAGTAATGCCATTGCTCCCGGGCCGTTTCCTACCGAAGGAGCCTGGAAAAGGCTTTTTCCCGGTGAGGTAGCCGAGCAGATCGATCCTCTAAAAAGAATCCCATTAAAACGCTTTGGAGATCATCAGGAACTGGCTAATCTGGCAGGCTATCTCATGTCTGACTATTCAGCATATGTTAATGGTGAGGTTATCACCATTGATGGTGGCGAGTGGGTACAAGGAGCAGGAGAGTTCAACGGCCTCGAAGCAATTCCATCAGAGCTGTGGGACATGCTTGAGAAAATGAGATCAAAGAAGTAATTAGGTATACTTAATCGTAACTAAAATCAATTTAGCTTATTCAACTTCCCGTTTAGAAACAACAGGGTTAAAAGATATACATGTATCGCAATTATCTTAAAGAGCAAATCCAGTTTTCGAGCATGTATTAAGCATTTGTTTAGGTAGACTTTTTTCTTTCCAATTTTTTTATGCGACTTTCCAGTTCTATCACTTTTGCTTATAAACGGGAATAGTCCACAATCTTCACCAATGCTTCACTAGTAAGTCTTAAATCACTGATTTCATGATGAATCCCTGTAATATTGTGGTCGATCTGGTCAAATCTATTCTTTAGGACTTCATTATAAAAATCACTCATAGTGTCGCTGAAGGCAACCTTTATTTGCTCTTCATTCATATGCTAAATATACAAAAGTTCCTTTTATGATATCCATTTCGAATACCATCGATTAATGACATGATAGTTATGAGTGCAGAACGTCAGGAATGATTTTTCCTATGGTAAGCTCACATTAAACGGCTCATATTTAAAGTTTGCAGCCGAAGCTATCATGATTTTGACGATAATACTTCCATAGGCTAAGAAAAAGCGAAGTGTGCACCTCCTATAATATTCGTAGCATGTAAATGGTCAAAATCTAAAGGCCAGGTTAAGATTTAGATAGCGATGTACCCGCCCACCGATAACCTCCTTACCAATGCGGTACACCGTGAAGGAAAATGTAGTGTAATAGTTAGAGTAGACGAACCCCCATTTTCTTGTTATAACAAAATCATCTGCCTCTCCCGTATGCGGGCTCTCATTATTAAAAACGCTACCCTCGATAAAGATGTTTGACAATACCCAGGCGCCTGAAATACTGTAAAAAAAGAAACCTTCTTCACCCCCATCCTTTGGGTAATAGCCCAACTCCGGAATAAAATCGTCCACGCGGCTATTAATAATCGAAGAATTCATTAGCTCATTAAACTTACCAATTCGCAATAAAAATTCCTGGTCGAGTTTATTCTCCCTGTTTCCAATTGAGGCGCTAGTATTGGTAATCAGTTTTACTTTGTCTAGTATGTGCCAATTTTTTATCCGGCTATAACCGAAGTTGACTAATGGTTCTGATGCAATCTCATACTGCCATCCTCTTGGCGGGGTAAGGCCCAGGGCCTTATGCCACCATTCATGCAAATTGCCTATACCTGATCGTTCTCCTACCAAACCAATATCTATACTATACTTGTTTGCTATGTCTGAAGACGGGAAGTTAAGTAGTTCAAACCTACCATAGTGCCAGCCTGAATAGGGCCTGTCGAACAATTCCACATTACGTTCCTTTATTTCTTTGGGGGTATACATGCGATGTCCGTAGTGATAGCGCGTAATCAATTTTGAAGAATCCATCCGCTTGCTGCTGAAGCGACGGTAAAAATTACTGGAGGGTTTGATAAGTCTGGAGTAAGCAACGTTCACCCCTGAGGTGTAATAGCGATCAGTAAAAAAGATTAAATCGTTATCATAAGTAAATTCGAGCTCCCTATCCATACGATGCCGCTTATTAACTCTGGCCTTATCATACGGCGCTTTGTCTTGAGCTGTCAGATGGTAACTAAAGTAGCACCAAAACAGCAGGAATGTCACAAATTTGATAGAAAAGGAAATTTTCAACTGACAGACGATAAGACTATTTTTGAGATTTCAAAGATATGAAAATCCATGAGTGAACCTGACAGTCTGGAGCGTAAGTTAGGGCAGAGAATAAAGGCTGGAAATCATCGATCATTAGTATTGAAAACGGGATTAGTTGATTTCACATCTAACGATTATCTAGGGCTGGCTGCTAATAGAGAACTGCATGATCGCATAGTAGCCAATTTCCGAGGCTTACCAAATGGGTCGACTGGTTCCAGGCTTCTCTCTGGAAATAGCAACCTGGCTGTTGATACGGAGAGTTATCTTGCTGATCTTTTAAACGCAGAACAGATGTTGTTGTTTGACAGTGGATACATGGCAAACCTGGCCATTTTTTCAACACTTCCCCAACGGGGAGATACCGTTATTTATGATGAACTCTCCCACGCTT
>JBCDHA010000506.1:0-3350 GCA_038750705.1 Bacteroidota bacterium | reverse complement strand
GATTTCATTATCCTTAATTCCAATCATTACATCACTAATTCCCGCTAGTATGCCTTCCACCGCCGATACGCCCAGTCTGCTTGCTAAAACCCGGTCAAAATAAGTTGGCGCACCTCCTCGCTGCAAATGCCCAAGTATGGTAACTTTTATGTCATAATAGGGGGCTTTTTTTCTAACCTGCTTTGCAATTTTCCAAACGGAACCGCTTTTGCCGCCTTCGGCCACTACGACTAAACTCGATTTCTTATTGTTTTTGGCGCCGACATCAATTTTGGCAATAAGCTCGTCAATAGGAGTTTCAGTCTCAGGTATTACTATGGCCACTGCACCGCCCGCAATGCCGCTGTTAATAGCAATATAACCGCTATGCCTGCCCATGACCTCAATAAAAAACAAACGATTATGCGAAAGCGCAGTGTCACGGATCTTATCGATGGCTTCCACTGCCGTATTTGTTGCCGTATCATACCCAATGGTGTAGTCCATACCGGGCAGGTCATTGTCAATCGTGCCGGGTAAACATATATACGGGATACCAAATTCCTTATAAAAAAGATGTAATCCTGTAAATGTACCGTTACCACCTATGGCTACGAGCGCGTCTATTCCCCTTTCTTTCAGGTTATCAAAAGCCAGCTTACGGCCTTCCGGCGTTCGAAACTTATCACTTCGCGCAGATTTTAATATCGTGCCTCCGCGCTGAACTATATTACTAACAGACCGTGCATCCATCTCGACAATGTCATTGTCAATCATACCTTCGTAGCCTCTGTAAATACCATAGATTTCTTTCCTGTGATACACACAAGCACGTACCACTGCCCGTATTCCGGCGTTCATCCCGGGTGCGTCACCTCCGGATGTGAATACGGCTATTTTTTTTATTTTCTCACTCATTTTTCGAATCAATATCTATTCCGGAAGAATAGCGCAAAGCCATCGTTTCCAGAAGCCACTAAAGTTAGTAGAAAGATGTATCCACAAGAAATTTATGCTCATGATTTTAACAGAGCATATTTATGCAATGGTTTGCGAAGAAAGAAATCACTGGCAAGAGACTACTTTTTATAATTCTTTAGGACTAACTGAGCGGTGGCAGGATTGGTAGCCAACGGTATGTTATGTACATCACAGATTCTCATCAGCATCTGTACGTCCGGTTCATGCGGATGTTTATCTAGCGGATCTCTGAAGAAGATAACCACATCAATTTTACCTTCCGCGGTCAGTCCGGCTATTTGTGCATCGCCGCCTAGCGGTCCGGATAGCAGCTTTTCAACGACAAGGCCTGCCTTTTCAACATGGCCTCCGGTCGTGCCTGTAGCGTACAGTTTGGCCTGATCCAAAATAGCTTTATGCTCTACAAGAAACTGCACCATCTCTGGTTTCTTTCCATCATGAGCAATAACGGCAATATTCATTTAAACTTTTCTTGAAATAGCCTTTTCAGTGGCATCCACGATATCTTTCGGGCTTAAGCCATATCGGCTCAAAAGCTCTGTGGGCTTGCCGCTCTGTCCAAAACTATCGTTAACAGCTACCAACTCTAGTGGCGCCAGATGATTCTTAATGAGACATTGTGCAATGCTATCTCCTAATCCACCATTCATCTGGTGTTCTTCGGCGCTTACTGCACAACCTGTCTTTCTTACTGAATCGAGAATAGCCTTTTCATCCAATGGTTTTATGGTATGGATGTTAATAACTTCGGCATTTATTCCCTTTTCTGACAATATCGCTTCTGCTTCAATGGCCTGCCACACCATATGACCTGTCGCGAAAATAGTAACGTCACTTCCTTCTATCAGCTTGATTGCCCTTCCGATTTCAAACTTCTGGTCCTCAGGCGTAAAAATTGGCCAACTCGGTCTTCCAAACCTTAAATACACGGGACCTTCATGTCCTGCTATGGCCATGGTAGCCGCCTTGGTTTGATTGTAGTCACAAGGTACAATAACCGTCATATGGGGAAGCATTTTCATCATGCCTACGTCTTCAAGGATCTGATGTGTAGCGCCATCTTCACCAAGCGTAAGGCCTGCATGAGAGGCGCAAATTTTAACGTTTTTACCCGAATAGGCTATCGACTGCCTTATCTGGTCGTAGACCCTGCCTGTTGAAAAGTTGGCAAATGTACCCGTGAAAGGAATTTTACCACCAATGGTCATACCCGCGGCCAGTCCCATCATATTGGCTTCCGCAATTCCAACCTGAAAAAATCGCTCGGGGAACTCTTTCTTGAAGTCACCCATCTTCAGTGAGCCGGTTAAGTCCGCGCAGAGTGCTACAACATCAGGATTTTTACGGCCTATTTCTAACAATCCTGCTCCAAAGCCAGAGCGGGTATCTTTTTTTTCTGAGAAGGTCAGTTTGGTCACGCTGTTTTAATTAGTGGTAAGACATGCATTGCGAATTTATAGCTATTAGGCCAAAGTTGAAAGTTCAACGTTACGTTTTAAACTATGAACCTAAAACATGCGTACCACCTGGCTCAGCCCTTCTTTTACAGTTATTATTTTAGTTGAAGTATACTTGCTGCCCGGAGCGCCATCTACGCGAAATACAATCTTATAATTACCAGGTTGTACAGTTAGAGCAATCCTTGATTGATTGTGGTCAAGATCATAAATCCAGGTCTGCCTCCCTTCTGAGTCGAGCTCGTACATACTTCCATAACCATTCGAGTTATTATAGATATTTACGATGCCCGGAGCAGGAAGCGTGACTCTTTCCGTTTGCCTGGGTTTAACAACTACCTTAAAAAACTTCCTTGGCAGTGTAAGCGTTTCGATTTGAAATTCCCCGGCAATGTATTGCTCTGAGCTATTTATAGGTTGAATATGTATTACCTGGCCTTTTAAATCTTTAACAATTGCATTGACACCATTAGCATAGGAGGCCGATCCTTTTTGAGAAAGTTGCAATATACCTCGCGGGGTGTTTAACCTGATCACATTATGTTTACCAGGCCTTATTCTCACATTTCGCTTCATTACAGGCGGAAGAGTATTAGCCACAATATCATAAGCCAATACCGGATCTATATCTACAGAATCCGGCCGGCCTTGAGAGTCGCGGTAATGGACAAAATCAAAAACAGGAATCTTCGTGAAATTATTAATGAAGCTAACATTAATGTTTGATTCTGTTGGCATATTACGGTCATCAAGAAGCTCTATGCTCACCGAGGTCGGTTCCAGGCTGGTAGTAATCGCTTTTTGTAGTGCTTGTTGAAAAGAACCCTGATCTTTTGCATCATAAAACTCTCCAATACACTTAAACTCTTCCCGGTAATCCGTACTCATGCCAATACCGATGATAAAGGGTTTTAGAAAAATATTCTTTCTCTG
>JBCDHA010000505.1:0-3364 GCA_038750705.1 Bacteroidota bacterium | reverse complement strand
CGTAAACCACTCGAAAATTTGCTCATTGACTACCTCGCTACCAAGAAGAGTAAAATCAAGATCTTCGGAAAATCGATAATCTTCAAAATAGACCTTCTTCAATACGGTTCCTCCTTTGAAAACAATGGAAATGGAAAGCTGCTCATGTTGGGCAATTCCTTGTAATATCCAGGACAGGATATAATCCTTCTCAATCTGCTGATCCCTTACACCAGCTTCTCGCGCTTTGTTTTGTATTTCTCCTGGTTTGATCATGTGTAGACGGCAGATTTAATGGTTTCTATTTCTCCTGGTTTGATCATGTGTAGACGGCAGATTTAATGGTTTCTATTTCGAGATTTTGCTGAATGCTCCAACGACTTATCATTTTGCCTGATTTTGGAAGTTCAGTGTCGAGAAGAACATATGAAGCTGTTTTAGCCTGCTGTAGATGTTTTATAATGGTTGATTTGATTTCAAGTGATTCAAGTAGGAAGCCCAATCTTTTTATCACTGCTTGCGAGTTAAATCGCTGTGTATATTCAAGAAGCTTATCGTATTTGATTTTATCTCGCGATATGTGGATTGACCTTGCAATTTCCACAATACCACCGGCATAGTCAGGTTTGAACAGGCAGTCGATGAATGTTTTTTCCAAGTCTGAACACATGACCTTATTAAAACTATCAATCCATATTTTTTTGGAACCAAAGAAGTGTTTTTCGTTGTGGTAGATGAATTGAAAATCAACGTCTTTTACTTTGATTTTCGAGGGACGTATTTGCTTAGAAACCACTATTTGTTCTTTGAGTGAAGGTTGAGTGATGAGATTGTGAATCTGCAAAGCTGAGTAGTAACCAATATAGTGGTTGGCATTCTTCACCAGATGACCGGCAATAAGGTGCCAATCCGGCATAAAGGAGTCCGGGTCTCTTTCAAATGGAATGATGTAATAGAGCCCTTTTTTCAAACGCATCAGTAACCCACGCTTAACCATATCACTTAGTAACTCTTTTAATGCGCTTTCACTGGATTGTGGTAATACGTTTGCTGCGTCTGCATATGCAAAACAATCCTTACCTGCTTGATTAAAATAGGTTAAAATTTGATTGGACCGAGTGGATATATTTTTTCTTTTCATAGTTAAAAAGTCAGTTTTAACCTGACATCAATGATATGAAAAGAAAATTAATTAACTATGCTTTGAAGTAAAAATGTCAGCTTAAAGCTGACTTGATCGATACAAAAAACAACTCATTTTGATTCATAACGTATCCCTATTACCCAGGGTGTCACTCGATCTACTATTTTTTATACGTACGTGTACGACCAATAGAATCTTGTTCATTGTTGATTTGGCTAGTCTTCGGACTTTACATCATGATAAATGTAGTTAATCACGTAATTCTATTACTACCGGGTGGGCTCCAAAGTTGTAATCGCCAAGAGCGCTGATTTCTGAGGATTTGGGGGTTTCACCTACGTTGTAGGCGAACTCGTGAATGGTAAATGCCCCTCCATTCAATGCGGATAAGTTTCCCGGATCATTCGAATCGTTCCAGTAAAGGTATACCGGATCCCTATCGATAAATGTGAATTCGTACAGATGATCAGTTATATTATTTACCTCTTCAAAACTGTCTGTTTTCTCAATAAACAGACTTAGATTGTGATAGGCCGGTTTTAGCAGGCCATTACTTTTGATCAGGCCGGCATAGCGCCAGTTTGGTATGTAGTAGGCATCAAAATCTACATCGGTGGAAACAAATACTTTTTCGATACCCGCTTCAAAACACGCAGTGAGTTTTTTGATCATGTAGCCGGCTTGCAAACTATCGAAGGTGGCAATGGCCTGAGGGTCAGCGCTGACCAACGTGTTGAACAATTCCTTTTCGCTGGCGGTGCCGAAGTTGGGGTCTAACCACGGTCCGGAATACATATCGTCGACCCAAATCGGTTTGTCGTAACCACTGGCTTGCATTTGACCTTTGATCCAGTTAAATGTAGGGGTAATGGCTTCAAATTCCCGTGACGCATGAAAACTAAATATATCATACCAGGGTTCGGCACTGCGGATCACCGTTTCAGCAAAGTCCAGTTTATCCTGCACCAGCACAGGGTTGAAATTCTGGGGTTGCGTGAAATAATTGGCGGGGTTAAAGCCAAAGATCATGATGGTAATATCGGGTTGCATGGCTTTGGCCACTTTGTAAATGATAGACAAGGCATGTACATAGGCCTCGCCGTTCAGCCATTCATTTTCGGCCTCCGAACCTATCTGCAGCGCCTCAACTTCCAAGTTGTTTAGTATGAATCGGATCACTGCGGCCAGGTCCTCTTCGTGAGCTTCTTTGACCCCCACAATACCATCTTCGCTGGATCCGTCTTCCGGGTTAGTTACCTGATTATCCGGATCCCGATCCAGGGCCCAGTGTGAGGAAAGGCGAAAGTTGAGTTGCAGTTTGCGATCGACCGCCGTTAATGAAGTATTGAGCGCTGTCATTTCAGCTTGGAGCCGGTAATCATGGACTCCATTTTGAGGTGCGTTAGGCTCAATATCGTCCCAACTGATCCCATTGATGCCGGATATTCCGTCTCCCAGCAAGGCGATATCACCCAGGTATTGCTGGTTTAATCCATCGACCCCGAACCTTGACTTTTCGACTTCCGGATTTTCAATAGGTAGTAGATCATTATCATCAGAGCAGCTGATGAATACAAGCGCCAAAACCAGAACCGTTATTTTACCCATGGAATGAATTTTCGGTTTGACTGGTTTTAGATCAAAAGGTTTAATGAACCAGGTTAAGTTAGACGCTTAGGAGTTCAGTAAGGACCGAATTCACTCTATTCTTTATACAATCTTGATCCATTGTTAGGGCTTCACCCAATCACCGCCTACCGTAGGTTTGCGTATTTTATTTTCCAGTATTCCTTTAAGGTCTTTAGAAAGGCTAATTAAATTTTTCATTTCCATAAAATCAGCAAGATCATCCTTAACCACGGGCCCGACGTGTCAGCGACTTCTCTTTGTTTGATCGCGTTCCTGGTATTCCTCAGCGTTAATTTCATAGTAGGCTTGTAAACATCCATAGTGGAATCGATCGTCGATATACGTCATGCCTATTTTTTCCATTACTCTTCTGGAGGCGATGTTATCTACGTGCGCAGAAGAAACTATCTTTTCGAGATTGAGTTGGGTAAAACCGTATTCAAGCAAACCCCGGGAAGCTTCCGTAGCGTATCCGTTATTCCAAAATTCTTTTTGCATCCGGTATCCTATTTCAATCTCAGGTGTATTGTCGTAATACACCAGTCCACTGGCCCCGATAAAACAACGGTTGGTTTTGAGCTCGGTGGCCCAAATTCCCAAACCCGGCTTTCT
>JBCDHA010000504.1:0-3364 GCA_038750705.1 Bacteroidota bacterium | reverse complement strand
TAACCCATGGCAGATTCAGATGACGCCCGCCCTACCTGTTGTACAGATTTTAATGGCAGATTTGCAATGGCAAAATCTAGCTCATTAACTATGTAGTCTACCGTTTCATTGATCGTGGTCCTATTATATAAATCACTAAAATCATCCTCCAGTGCAGTAACTCTGTCACCTATCAAAGGCACTCCGCCGTACCCTCTTAGTAATTCAAAATATCTTACAGCGCGAATAAACCGAACTTCAGCCATCAGCTCACTCATTTTTTGATCGGTAATATCAAGTGTAGGTATTCTTGCCAAGGCATCATTACATTCCCGAATTCCTAAGTAGTTTCTACCCCACGAAGTACCTATAAACCCATAGTTACTTGAAGTCATAGCCCCGGTTTGAATTACATAGGTCTCGTCGTCGTTAGAATATACCGTTTCATCGGTCACCGAAGAAAACATCGCCCAATGAAACCCTCTGGTCAAACCGGCAGATCCCTCATCTTTACTTGGTTCTTTATCTGATAATCGAATACTTGTATAGAGATTTAAAATGTAGGTCTCTGCGAGTTCAGGGTCGGACCATACAAGATCATCGGATAAATCTGTGGAATCGGTATCTAAAAAATCATCATCGCAAGAACTTAACGCTATCGCAAATAGTATGAACAGTGATATCTTAATGTTATTCATCTCAATTAAAAGTTAATTGTTGCACCAATGTTGTAAATCTTATGCTGCGGATACCCATGACCTTGAATATTCGTTACTTCGGGATCAAAGTCATCGGAGCCCGTAAATGTGGCCAGGTTGAACCCGTTTACATAAACGCGAGCTCCCTTTAAATTAATTTTTGAAAGAACCTCGTCAGGGATATTGTAGCCTATTTCAACATTCCTTATTCGAAGGAAAGAAGTATTAACCAGCCAGAAATCCGTTCGGGTGGAGTTGCCCCCACTTAAACTTGAAGATGTTCTTGTAACCGCCCTCGGATAGGTTCCTGTGAGGTTGGTAGGACTATAACGATTATCCGCCCAGGTCTGGGTAAAGTTACCTATGGTTCCCGCCTCAGGAAGGAAATATTGCTGCGATTTCCCCTGCCCCTGGAGCAGTAAAGAAAAGTCGAAACCTTTCCATTGGGCTCCCACTGAAATACCATAAACCAGTTGCGGAACGTTCGTTTCATCGGCTCTCACCTGATCATTAGCCGTTATTTCCCCATCTCCATCCACATCACGGAAAATAAGGTCTCCCAAAACGTTACCAGGTTGGCTGGGATTATTTTCCAAATCTTCCGGAGTTCTAAAAATGCCTATAGCCTCATAGTATAAGCCGGCAAATAAGGGCTTTCCCTCTGCTTTCTTCCATTCCAGCACTTCAGGATCGTTGATATCAACCACTTCGTTTTGTGCATAGGTAACATTACCACTCACAAAAAACTTAAGACCACCTATACTATTATTGTACGTTGCCTGGGCTTCGAACCCTCTGTTTTGGACAACGCCCAGATTAACCTGTGGAACAATCGCCGGCACATTATCATTTGGGTCGTTGGTGGCATTCCATTCATTAATAATACCGGAAACCCATGGAAGATCTCCCGGGGCGATGAGCAATCCATCGCGTTCTTCATAGAAGTAGTCCGCTTCAATAGTAATATTATTAAAGATGGTTGCCTCTAAGCCCACATCAAATTTCTTAGCCTCTTCCCACGTGATGGCTTCATTCGCTATTTGACCTAATACAAAACGCGTCTGAGAAATATCGTCCACTACGTACCCTGCCCCGATATTAGCGTAGGTATTGAGAAACTGGAAATCCGGAACTCTATCGTTGCCAATGACCCCGTAGGAAGCCCTCAGCTTTAAATTATTAACCTTACTTACGTTAAAGAAGCTTTCCTCAGATATTCTCCAACCGGCAGAAGCGCTCCAGAAGAATCCATATTGATTTCCGTCTGCAAACTTGGATGAGCCATCATACCTGGTTTGAACTTCAACTAAGTATTTAGTATCATAATCGTACGCTACTCTTCCAAAGTAGTTCCTGCGGCTCTCCTCAAAACTATCACCGCCGTTAGTCCCATAAGGACTTCCGTTTTCATCCACTCCTTCCGGGCCTTGATTCAATTCGTCCACTGCACCGGACAAAAACCCTCGTCTAAACGCTTCTATGTAGTCAGATTCAAATTTACTCTGCTCATAAGCAGCAAAAGCAGAAACTGCATGCTTCCCAAAATCCTGACTGTAGTGAATAGCGATGTGAGCGGTATTCAACTCTTCATTGTCCTGCCTTTGATAAAGTTGTGGACTGGGTACATTACTTGGGATCTCATTAAATTCTTGGGGATCTGTACCGGGAATGAGTTCAAAAACACTCGTGGGCAGCTCAAACCTCTTTCGCTCCAGGGTGGATCTATCAGCCGCATAAAAACCTTTTACCGCAAATTGTGGCGCGAACGGAAGTGTGTATTCAAAATTCAAAATCGCGTTGATCGTATTTCTCGGTTGAACGTCCGTACCTCCTGCATCCGTTACAATCAAAAGCGGATTGTTGGCTGTGCCTTCGGCATCGGGCGCAAAGCCTACGCCCGGATAACGCACAACATCGATTGGCTTTGATCGGTAAGCAGCCCGAAATACACCTTCGGCCCCGGTATTAGGATAGGTCCCCTCCTCTACTCTCACGTTAATGTTGGTTCCAATTTTCAAATTTTCGGTAGCCTGAAAGTCAATTTTAGTCCGGAGGTTTATTTGTTCAAATTCAGTAATACCGTCATTGTAGATACTTTCCTGCCTACGTCCGCCAAGCGATGCAAAGTACTGGATGTTATCACTCCCGCCGCTCACGGCAAGACTTGCCTGGCTCTGGGTGGAGGTAGACGAAATTACTTCATCAAGCCAATCCGTATTCGGGTAATTAACCGGATCTGAACCATTGGCAAATAGGTCCAATTCATCGGCGGTATACACTTGATTCAGCCCCCCAGCCGGATTAGCGTAGAATTGAATTTCGTTTAATATCTCACCATACTGTGCTGAACTTGCCATGTCAGGAACGCGAGTGGGCCTGACTATTCCATGATTTACACTTAGTACAAATTCGGGCTTGCCCGATGTTCCCTTCTTAGTAGTAACCAATATAACTCCATTTGCCGCACGTGAACCATATATTGCGGCAGAAGCATCTTTTAAAACGGAAATACTTTCTATGTTATTAGGATCTAACCGCTCAAGTCCGCCAAGCTGGCTAATAACACCATCTACAACAATGAGCGGGCTATTGTCACCATTACTGGTTTGTCCTCGTATCAGCAATTGCGATCCGTCAAATCCCGGTTCACCGGAAGACGTTGTAGCAATTACACCGGAAACTCTACC
>JBCDHA010000503.1:0-3370 GCA_038750705.1 Bacteroidota bacterium | reverse complement strand
TAAAACAGCCTCAGTGGTCATGTCGCAAGCTTTCGGAGTGCCTTCGTTTCCGGTGGACACTCATATTCATAGGCTCATCTACCGTTGGGGACTATCCAACGGTAAAAGCGTTGTACAAACGGAGCGGGATTGTAAACGACTGTTTGATAAGAACCTATGGAACCGGCTGCACCTGCAAATTATTTTCTTTGGTCGTCAATACTGTCCGGCACGTGGTCATAATCCGTACGAATGTCCGATCTGTTCCAAGATTGGCAGGGCGCCTATGTTCAAAGACTTCGATCTTAAACCTGCGAAGAAGTAAGAACCTTTATTTAAGAAAATTCTTCCTCAGCGCTATGGAATTTTGATTATGTACATGAAGTAGCCGCTCGTCTTTTTCATAGGCTTCAAGTAGCCCTACCACCTGGGTCAGCTGTTGCTCCGTCAAATTCGCATAGGCCGGTCGCTCAATGACCGTATCCCATTTCGCGGCAAGCGTATTATCTAATGCTATGCGCCAGTAGCAATGGTTCCGAAATTTGAGGTTGGGGTAAACCTCTTCCAGCTTACCAGCTTGATTAAAATACTTCTCTTTTAACGTCAATGCTATGTGAGTTTGATGCTACTCTCAGAATAAAGAAACTAACTAGGAGATAGCCATACGACTATTAAAAAGCAAACGTAAAAATGGAGCGGTTATACATTGGCTACAACTTCTGTTTAAGAATTTTTTCAGTCATACTGATCAACGCGTCTGTTTTTGACACGCTGTAAGCCTCTGAATGAGCTTTAGCAAACACTCCCCGATCATTATCAAAGTATTTCCCTGAGTTGTTTTCATGTACCTCATTTACGGCCAAATCAAAAAGAATATCCGCTCCTTTATCTGCTGAAGACCAATATTGCCCATAGGCCTCTTGAACCATCTTTGTGTTTAAGAGGGATCCGGGATTTACGGCAATGGTCACAATCTTAGGATAAAGCCTGGCAAATTCGAAAGTCCACATGGTCAAAGCAAGCTTACTTTGAGCGTATGTCTCTTGTACAGCACCCTGGCGTTCTCCGGACAAAATCTCCGGCGAAACAGGAGACTGGGCGGCTGAACTCAGATTTAGAACTCGAGGTTTTTCGCTTTTTTCAAGTAACGGCTTCAATTCCTGGGTCAAATAGTAAGGAGCCAGGTAATTGACCATAAATCGTAAATCCAAGCCCTCTTCGTTCTGAACCTTCGGACTGTGGAATACCCCCGCGTTATTAATCAGAACATCAATAACGGGAAGGTTGGAAGAAATATCTTCAGCCAGTTTTTTTAGCGATCCAAAGCTGGAGAGATCACCGACGACACCAGAAGCTTCCATGGCAAACTCGCTTTTGATCTCGGAAATCACCGTATCAACCTTTTCGGTACTTCGACCATGAATACAAACGTGATGTCCCGCCTTCGCAAATTGAAAAGCTGCGAGCTTTCCGATTCCGTCTGTACTTCCGGTAATTACAATTTTTTTCGTCATGATGTAAACGCTTCTTGGTGGTAGTTATGAAAATGGGGCACTACTTCTTCACTCAATCGATGTAACGTCTCTTCCATATTAGCGTAGGTTGAAAGCCAAGTGATTGACTCCAATTTCCTTAAGTTTTAAGACATAATCGTTGAGATAGTCTATTCCAATACGGAATCCAAGGTGTATAGGCTGCGGCTTGAAATGGTTATCTTCCATCAAGTCGATATACAAGGGCTGCATGAAAGGTTTATCAAAATTGCCGAACTGTTCCACTAGTGACCGGTACTGACTAATCGCCTGCTTCTGTTCATACAGGTTACGCGGGTAACTCATCCAACCGTCACCGTTTTTGGCATTCCACTCCAGTGATTGTCGGCTGCTTCCGGTGATCAGGAGAGGAATTTTGTGTGCCGTAGGCTTGGGCAATACGTCCATCTGTCCGTTTAGCCCGCCGTAGTGCTGTGAGGTAAACCGGGGAAAAGACTCCTGCGCTTTTCGTATGTAGTCGAATGCATCACGAAAGAGCTCCCCACGATTTTCAAAATCGATATTCATAGCCGGATACTCTTGCGGGCGGTCACCAGAAGCAACTCCTAAAATCATCCTACCCTCTGAAAGTACGTCAATGGAGCTCGCTGACTTGGCAATGGTCAAGGGATGGTGAAGTGGTAAGGCAATGCTGGAAATACCGAGTGCTATCTTAGTGGTTTGACCCGCTTACGTAAACGGATCAAAGGTTTGTCCGGCGTCTCCAAACGACGGGATATTAATGGGGATATCCCGCACCCATAAGGCCTTGAACCCTAATTCATCGATCAGTTTAACTCGCTTTACGTGATTCTCCATCGTAGGAACCGGCCCTTGGTCATAATTCTCCACAGGAATTACAACTCCCAGGGTAAGCTCACCCGGTTTGAAGGTGTTGTTGTAACTGCGATTAATGGACTCAAATGATGGCATAGATATAATAAAATGAGATCGGGTGACATTTCAAATTTTCGCGGTTCCAATCAGATGGGATATTTAACTCAATTTACATTATATATTAAAACAAGAATTGTAGGTTGGCGCAAAACATTCTTTTTAAGTCATTCCGAAATGAAATGGAGGAATCTTTGCCATTCAGAAAGTAACCGCCGGATTTTCCAAATGGCAAAGATGTCTTCACTCCGTTACGACATGACTTATTAAGTAAAAGGCAATCGCGACAATTTGAAATGCACCCAATGAGATCTCCTTAAGAACCTAGATTGACTTGAATTATTTATGACAGATCATCTTTACCTTCGATCAGATAGTGGTGACTTACTGAACCTTCTGTACGAGCCTGCAAATGCGGCGCATACTCGGGATCATTCATAAAATTCACTGCCGCTTCTTTAGAAGGCCATTCCAAAACAATTCGAAGGCCAGCTTCCTTCTTTTCACCTTCTACTTGCGCGTGGTTGGCCGTCCTAGCCAGGTATTTACCTCCGTATTTTTCAACCAGTTTATTGGCAGTTGGTAAGTAATCAGGAATCCAGTTTTCTGATGTGTGGGTAACGTCCAAAATGGAATAATAACTCATGACTTAATGTTAAAGTATAAACTATAATAAGTATAGTTGCAATACTATTAATAGTTATTTATCCTTGCAATAACGGTCAAAAAGGATAGTTTAAAATTTTGCCATATGCATACCGTACGAGGAAAAAAATATCCATGTTGTACTAGTGTGACCATGGGAATCATTGGTGGAAAGTGGAAGACAGTGATTTTGTACTGGCTCATAGAAGGTCCCTTGAGGTATAACGAGCTTCGAAAAAAAATGAGTAGTGTTACCGAGCGCACGTTAAGTCTGCAACTCAAACAACTGGAAGAAGATGGCGTAATCGATAGGAAAGTGT
>JBCDHA010000502.1:0-3371 GCA_038750705.1 Bacteroidota bacterium | reverse complement strand
GCGGGTTTTTAAAATGAGCCGCTATGAAGGATTTAAAAATCATGAAATCGCGAGTGAACTAGATATTTCCACAAAAGCCGTTGAATACCACATCTCAAAAGCCCTTAGTCACCTGCGATCTCATCTACAGGAATACCAAGGTCAATAAAATAAAATAGAAAGTTATTTCGGAGCGATAGCGCAGAAATCTTTGCCCCAAAGCAATACAGCTGTCCGATTTAATGAAAGGATATCTCCACTTCATACCCCAAAGATTTGTTAGAAAGGCGTATCGTTAAAAGACCATTGATATTTTCATAAAGCAGACTTTTTGAATTTTTTTCAATCCGGACTTAGGGTATTTCCTGAGTTATTCAGCTATAGGGGTGTAACCAAAACCTACGACCATGGAAGTCACCCGAGAACTGATCAAAAAATATTTAAGAAGGGAGTGCTCCGAAGAAGAACGCCAGCACATTGAAAAGTGGTTAGAAAGTGAAGAAGGGGAGAAAGCATTTCCTGATGAAAGTAAACTGCCACAGTTAGCGTCTGAAATGTGGAAAAACATTTCAGAAGATATGGAAAGCGATGATCAGACCCCGGTGATCCCCCTGCACCATAGAGTTGTGAGGTACGCAGCGGCTGCCTGCGTTATTTTTGCAGCTTTCTTTGGAGGGAGATTTTCTACCGGTACGGTAAATGCCACGCCCACTCCCGCAGATCCATGGGCGGATCATTTATTCATTGTTGGGGATAACGGAGTAAAAGGAAACCTGCCGGGCGATGTGTTTAAGGTTGGTTTCGAAGGTACGATCAAGCTTTACAATAGTTCCATGGCTCAAAAGACCATCCAGGTTGGTGACACCTCTTTTGCACTGGATCCGCATCAGGTCTACTACTTAAACGGGAATACCGCCAACCCGAGACTACGGGATCAATCAATGAACAAACTTCATGGTCAACCGGAATCGTTGGAAGGAGACTTCTCCATCCGAAGAATCAAAAAATAATCCCTCAAAATCCTAAATAAATTGATTAAGCTTCCTGCCGCTATACTGCTTACTAAGCCCTTTTCGCGAGGCGTGATACCCTGGCACGGAAAATATGGGCGTGGGATTCTTCTCATGATGCTGATCAAGTTATTCATCATCCACAGTACTTTTGCCCAAAAACCCTCAGAAATACCTGCCACCCTGCTAGGTACCATCATTAACGAACAGAAGGAAGGTATTCCAGGTATCACTGTAATTCTTCAAGGGACACAAAAAGGAGTTGTTACCGACTTTGAAGGAAAGTATGTAATCAGTGACATCCAACCAGGCACTTACACCATCAAAATATCAGGAGTAAGCTACGAAAAGCAGGAATTTCAATTGACATTCCGTTCTGGTCAAAAACTCACCCGCTCCATTACGCTCAAAGAAAGCACCTCGGAGCTCGATGAGGTAGTGGTAACTGGTGAATCGGAAGCACGAAAATTGATGCTCTCTGCCAAGTCAGTACAAGTGATCGAAACCACCAGGCTCAAATTAAAAGCGGCCGATATGGGTACGATCATGACTCAAACCGAAGGTGTAAACGTGCAGCGAAGCGGCGGCTTGGGTTCAGGCATCCGATTTTCCCTGAATGGATTATCTGGTGATCAGGTTAGGTTTTTTCATAATGATATCCCTTTAGAATTCACCCCTTACGGATCTGGAATTGCAGATGTGCCGGTGAATATGGTCGATCGGGCAGAAATATACAAAGGAGTAGTGCCCATCAAATTTGGAGCAGATGCCCTGGGAGGAGCGGTTAATCTGGCAGCACCAGAGGTGTATGACGGAATTGGCGGTTCGGTTTCCTACCAGTACGGCTCTTTCAATACCCACCGCACATCAGGCTATTTGAATTATGCCAATGACCAAACAGGACTATTCGTAGTGGGTGGAGGCTTTTACGACTACACCGATAACAATTACAAGATCGATGTGGCTATTCCCAACGAACAAGGACAGTTACAACAAGAAACGGTGGAGCGGTTTCATGATGCCTACCGAGCCTATGGAGGAAATATCAAAGTAGGTATCCGTAATAGAACATGGGCAAATGAACTGAGCCTGGAAGGCTATTATGGAGATAATGAAAATGAAATTCAGAACAGCTTGCAACCAGGTCTGATCGACCAACCGAGTTTAGGGATAGATAATGCAGTAGCAGGGGTTCCATTTGGTGATCTCAGGTTTACCAGTTTTTCCAAAGGATTGAATATGCGTTACAAGGTCGATGTAGCTCAAAATTGGAGTTATGACCTTACGGCAGGTTATAACTACAATGAAAGAGTCTCCATTGATACCAGCCAAAACCTTTATAACTGGCGAGGCGAAGTAGCGCGCGTTCAAAACATACCCGGAGAATTTGGAGTAGCCGATAACCTTGTTACTAAAAGCAAAAGCGTATATGGCCGCCAGTTGATAAGCTACAATATCTCTGCAGCACACTCATTACAATTTGTAGTTGCCCCTACCTACACCTATCGAACAGCAGATGATCTGTTGATAGAAGGAGAATTTGACCCGGCCCTGGATGATGGCTACTTACTAAACTTGGTAAGCGGACTGGAATATACCAGCCATTGGCTGAACAAGCGATTGGAAAACATCCTCTTTACCAAATACTATTATCAAAGCCTAAAACTAGAATCACTTGACTCTAGTGTTGAACGCATTGAATCAGATAAACGAGACGAAAATAACTATGGAGCAGGTAACGCTTTAAAGTACAGCTGGTCTCCGCGATTCTTTACTAAGCTGAGCTACGAATACACCTATCGACTGCCCAATCAATTTGAGGTATTCGGAGACGGGTTGCTCATCCAAGAAAACCTGCAGCTAAGACCGGAAAGCAGCCACAACATTAATTTCATGTGGAATCTAGCTAACAAAGTAAAGTCTACTTCCGAATGGCAACTTCAAGTGAACTTCTTTCTTCGCAGCATTCAGGACCTGATCCGACCGTTCCCGATTACGACCGGTGAATCAGGCAATGCTGAACTGCTTCAAAACCAAAACATTTGGAGTGCAACTTCAAAGGGGTTTGAGTTGAGTGGAAGATGGGATGATCTTATCGAAGGATTTACACTAACCGCAAATACCACGTACCAACGATTCTTGAATACTTCGGATATAGGCCCTTTTGTTAGCTTCGAAGGAGACCGTATACCAAACGAGCCTTACTTCTTTGCCAATGGTTCCGCAGAGTATGAGTTACAGGATATTTTTAAAAAGCAGGACAGACTTTCTTTTTTCTGGAACTATCGCTATGTGCACTCTTTTTTCATCGGATGGGAAAGTGCCGGGATAAAGCAATTCAAATTAGAAGTTCCAAATCAAACAACACATACAGCGGGCATC